>NZ_MWQE01000005.1 GCF_002210285.1 Fibrobacter sp. UWR2
TCGATGCATGCAGCAGATGCTTCCTTGAGTGCCTGTTCCGGCAAGACCGACGGTCATGCGCTAAAGTTATAGACTTTATTTGCCATTGTTGTGTTCCTTTTTGTTTTGCCCCGCATGGTTTACGGGACTCTTAAATTACGCGCGTAAAAATAGCAAAATACGCCATGCTCGGCAATGGTCTACAGGTGCTACTTGTCGCCTCTATTTTCCCTTTATCTCGATTTGTGAGATTGTCGCGGCGACTGCCGAAACGCCCCCGATAAAGGCTGCGATAAATGTCCCGCAGAACAGGTATAGCGGTAGTGAATACACTGCCCCGTTCGCAATAGCCAGGTACTTCAACTCGCTTGTGCCCTTGAGACTTTCCTTGACGGAGTACCGCCAGCGCTCGAAGGTATAGTCCATGAAACCGCTCCCGAAGTAGTAGGCGTTGATGATGAAGATGAGGCAAATCGAGATGACGCTCCCGACGACGGGAATCAGGTTCAGGAGCAGGCACAGTGCGGTCAGCAGCAACTGCTTGGCAGTGTTCCTGATGGCGATGCGCAGTGCCCTCCAGATATCCTTTACGGTCTGTTTTGCATCGAAGGGGAATTCCTTCCCGGTGAGGATAGTTTCGGTCTTTTCCGAAAGCATCGTGTATATCGGCGACATCAGGACGTTCACGATGGTCCCGCCGATGAAAATGAAGACGATGAAGAAAATGATGGGGAGCACGATCTTGATGGCAACCATCGCGGCCTGGATCCAGCCGTTCATGTTCTCGGTGTGCCGCTCGATGATGCCGTTAATCCAGTCCCCGATGCCGATACCCGAGAATATGAGCGCGAAGACTACGATGATGTTGAATACGACTGGCAGTGCAAGGTACCTGCCGAGTTTGTTTTTCCATATCAGGCGAATTGCCTTGGGGTAGGAGGTGAGTCCGCTTACGACCTGTTCCTTTATTCGAATCATTCCTGGAAATCCTTTCTTATAAAAAATGCCCCGCAATGCGGGGCGAAAAATGCGCCTTTGTGGCTGTACTACACGCCGAGCGCCTCGATGGCGGCCTGGTACTTCTTGAGGCGGAACTTCGTCTTGAGTTCACGACGTTCCTGGCGCTTGATGTACTTGTCTTCGAGGAGCACGTTCAGGATGGCGCTCTTGGCCTTTGCCGCAAGCGGGTTATCCTTGAGGGTTTCGACGAAGCGGACGAAATCCTTCTCGCGGGCTTCGTATGTAGCCTCTTCGGCCGGGACTCCCTGCGCCATGAGGTTACAGCTGTATTCGTCAATCCAGCCCTGGTTCTTGTGATAGGTCATCCTTTCGATAAGGTCGACTACGTCTTGAGGAACGCCCATCTGGGAAATTTCTTCGGCGCTTTTCTTGGTGGCACCGGTGGTAAGGTCCTGCAAAATGGCGAGGGTCTGAACGTCCTCGGGTTCGCCCTTGTTCTTGAGGTAGTCGGCGACATTCTTCAAAAAGTCAATGTAGGGGCCGCCGGCCTTGTCTGTCTGGTTCTTGTGGACTTCGGCGGCGATTTTGTAGGCTTCTGCGAAAGAGAGCATGATTTTTCCTTGTGATTAAAAACTTGTTAGCCCTGTGGGCTCTTGCACAATATATATAAAATATGCCGGTGAGTTTGGTGGAATATCGTCCAAAATGGAATGTTTGTCAGATTTCATCTATTTTGAGAGGTTTTCCCGAGAAGGTCTTGATGTAGATCTCGTTCGTGATGCTGCCCTTCCAGTTGTCCGGAATCTTAGTTCCATCGACAAACTTGCCAATGTCCTCGATAGCGCCGGCGAGGCCGCCTTCTTCCTGTAACGGAATGTTTTCGGTGGTGCGGGTCTTGCTCAGGCTGAGTGCGGTATTTAGGACCATGGCGTTCTTGAGCTTCGTAAGCGCTTGGGTCTGTGCCTGTATCGCTTCGGTCTGCGCCTGCATCATTGCCGCAAATTTTTCGAACTGTTCGTCAGTCATCAGCAATTCCTTTGGAGAATGTTTCCTCTCTTAATATAACATAAATACAAACCGTTGAAGAAATCCGTAAAATTTTTTATATTACCCCCCGCACGCTCGAGTAGCTCAGTTGGATAGAGCATCTGCCTTCTAAGCAGAGGGTCGTGGGTTCGAATCCCGCCTCGAGTATTACTTCTTTATCTTGTTCAGCATTGTCCGGAGGTGGTTCATGTGCGCCTCGTCGAGAGATTCGTAGCGGTAGAACGTGCCGTCGGGCTGTACAAGATAGAGCACCGGTACGTACCCGTTGCCATAGATAGGTCCGAACTTCTGCGAGCCGTCCTGGAATACCGGTATGACGACCTTGAACTGGTCGATGAACATGCGAATATCGTTTTTCTTGATATTGCCGCCGATGGCGATGGCGATTCCTGTGACACCTGCGGACTCGTATTCCTTCATGACACCCTGGACTTCGGGAAAGTGCTTCTGGCAGTGCGGGCACTTGGGACTGAAGTAGTAGACAATCAGGGGGCGCTTGGCGAAGTGGCTGAACAGGATGCCTGGGTCGCTCACGCCAGAAAGCGGGAGGCTAAAGTCCATCTTCATGGGGGAACCCGTGGAATCCTGCATGAGAGGGACGTCCGCTGACTGTGGTTCGGGGGCTAGCTGGGCAAAGGTCGCTGATGCGGCGATAGTCAAAAACGCGAGAATACGTGTTGCAAAACGCATAGAAGAAACTCCTAGATGGGAAAACCGCATTTTTTGGTTTCCACGCCATGTAAAATACCAAAAAACACGGAAAAAAGTGTCACGGAGGTCCAATAAAGTGCGTTTTTTTTCGAAAAAGAGGCCTAAATCACATTTATTCCGAGAAGACAAACGGGATTGTCACCGTGGTGTTGCCGGCACCGGCCGCACCAAAGTTCCATTCACTGACTTTCTTCTTGATTTCCTCGTCAAACTTGGCGTTGTTCGACGTAGAAGACTTGATTGACATCGAAACGACCTTGCCATCCGGGCCAATCGTGAACTTCAGGACAACCCTGCCCTCGAAACCGGGATTTTTCTCCCTGTACTTGTTGTAGATGTTCCTCAGCGAGGGAGTGCGGTGTTCCACGACCTTCATGACATCCGCCGCGGAACGGGGGCCCTTGGCCTTGACTTCATTTTCCTGCGCAGTCGCGTGGCCATCGGCGATACCACCGCTGCCGTTGCTGGCCGAAGCCTGCTTCTCATCGTCCTTGAAACTGAACGGGACAATGATGGTCTTGTTGTTGCTTCCCGGAATTTCGCCGAAGTCCCAGGTACTGACAGCCTGCTTAATCTGCTGGTCAAATTCGAGTTCGTTCGTTGTAGTCGACTCGATAGAGATATCAATGATTTTTCCGCTGGCAGCAATAGTGAACTTAAGCGCAACCTTACCCTCGAATCTCTTCTTGTTGTCTTCCATGTACTGCTTGTAGATGTCGTCGAGTTCCCCGTAATGCTGGTTCATGACCGCATCGAGAGACTTGCTGGACCGGATGGCGTCATCCTCGTCTTCCTCGAAATTGCTCTCGAAGCCGCCAAACAGCGGTGCCCAGTAATAGTTGTAGAGTTGGTCGGGATCCACATAGGGAACTTCGTTGTCGCCCTTCCAGGCCTTGTACTTGGTCACCTTGATGGTACATGTTTTCTTGTCGCCCTTCACGTCGATGTAGTAGCGGTGCGAAACCGCGCCAATCGTCCCGTACCCGGCATAGAGCATGGCGATGTGCCTTTCCGTCACGATTCGGCCCGCCATGGGGTCGGCCTTGGTAAGTTCCACACCCCTGCCCGCGAAGGTCCTGATAACCGCGTTGTAGCACGCGTCGTGGGGCTGGTTGTAGGTCCTGGTGAGGTACTGGTCGTAAAGTGCGGGGTCGTTCAGCTGCATGGTCTTTGCGCAGCCGGTGAGGATGGCGAGTACGGCTCCAAGGATAAGTATAGATTTCTTCATGGCGAGTCCTTCTTGTGTCTGTACTCTCCAAAATAATAAAAAGAAGGGGAAAAATTTCGAAAATAGGAAAAAAATCCGGCCTTGCGACCGGATTTCTGTTATTTCGTCAACCATCGGCGGGTTGCCGTCATCATATAGCGTGCTCTTCGTGACCTTCCCGCCTTCGACAGTCCATGTCCTAGTAATCAGGCCGACGGCCGTTACTTCGAACTCGGTCATGGCAGTAGCATCGGAGGTGTACCAGCAACCCTGATATGCACCGTTCGGTTCCGGCACGGAGAAACAATCTCCGCCAGAAGGAGTGTCCGCATCTTTTTCGGTTTGGGTCTCAATATATTATATATTTGTGTTATGACGAAAAGACTTGTTTACATCTTGGTTGCGCTTTTGGCGGTCTCTGGGTTTGCGGCAACGCAAGAATCTTTAGTTGACAAGCGTGACGGGAAAAAATATAAGACAGTAAAGATTGGCGACCAGACCTGGATGGCGGAGAACCTTAACTACGGGATGCAGGATAGCTATTGCTATAATGACGACGAATCAAATTGCAAAAAGTATGGCCGTTTGTACTCTTGGAAGGCTGCACTATATGCTTGCCCAGTAGGTTGGCACTTGCCGGGCAATATTGATTTTAAAACATTGTACGAATCTGCCGGCGGTAAACAGGTCGCAGGCAAAAAATTAAAGAACAAGGAAGGCTGGAACAATAACGGCAACGGCACAGATGATTTTGGGTTCTCGGCGCTCTCTGCTGGCGCAAAGGACAACAATGGACGTTACATCGTTGAGGGCTACCTCACGCTCTTCTGGGGTTCTATGGAGAAAGATTGCGACAAAGCGTTCGGCTTGCTGTTGAACTTTGGCGCCGACAGTGTGAACCTGGAATTCGGTAGTAAGGATTTCAGGTGGTCAGTCCGTTGTATAAAGGACGAAACTGTTGTTTCTGCAACCGAAGTGACCGTGGACTCGGTGACTGATTCTCGCGATGGTCAAACCTACAAGACTCTTAAAATCGGTACGCAGACTTGGATGGCGAAGAACCTGAACTACAAAGCGGACTCTAGTTTCTGCTACGATAACGAGGAAAGCAACTGTGCCAAGTACGGTCGCTTTTATACATGGCAAACTGCTTTAAAGGCTTGTCCGAGCGGTTGGCACTTGCCGAGTAAGGCAGAATTTGAAACATTGATCGGATCTGTTGGCGATAAGCAGGTCGCAGGCAGATATTTTAAGTCCAAGGAAGGCTGGAACTATAGCGGCAACGGCACGGATTCTTTCGGGTTCTCGGTACTCCCTGCTGGCTATACGGACGACAAAGGAAAATCTGGCCGGGAGGGCTCTAGCGCGTTCTTCTGGAGTTCGGCCGAGAACAATAGCAGCAAGGCGTACTACATGAGCTTGAGCTGCTTCGGCCTCAATGCGTCCTTGAGCGACACCGGTAAGAACATCGCGTTCTCGGTGCGCTGTGTGAAGGACTAGAAAGCTCTGTTTGATATAATATAAAACCTAAATTCGGAAAAACTGGTCATGCCCGCCATTGTGCGGGGCTTTTTTGCTATTTTATCCTACAAATAGTTTGATGTGAATTTTATTCTAGGAACAATAAAAAAATGCGTATGAAATTTCCATTGTTTGTTCTGTGTAGCGTAATATTGCTTTCATTCGTGGCCTGCACAACAAATGAGAATGCTGAAACTCGGTCTCCTGTTGAACTTGCTCGTAACTATCTCTTGGAAAAAGGTGCCGAAAATCCAACGTTGTATGAGGAAAAATATCTGCCGTTTTACGATTATATAGCAAGAGATGCCGTTGATGGCAAAATTGAAGATTTTACAACTAAGTATGATGTTTATTCTCTTGAAAAACTTTGCTTAAGAAATGAGACTTCTTATTGCAGACAAATTTTTCTTACAAATGGCTCTGTTGCCTTTGTGCCTTTTTACTCGCCTGAAAATTCAGAGAAAAATGATTCAAATGTAACGATTGTTATTGTTGATAAAAAAGAACAGTGTGTACATGGAGAAATACGAAATTATCGTAAAAAAGGTGATGTTACTGAAAGCTATAGAGTGTGTAAAAGCCCGGAAATGATTAATGATGAAAAAAATGCTAAGGTACAAATGTATGTTTTTATAGCTGTATTATGTCTTGTCGTGTGCTATCTGTTGTTTTCTTTGACAAAAAAATTAATAGCCTTTATAAAAAAAGGCAAAAGATTTGAGTCGCTAAATCAAAATTTAAAAAGTTTCTTGAAAAGAAAAAAAGATTCATTTGAACAGAATATTCCAAAAAATGAAATAAAAATTAAAACGTTTATTACGGTCCTTTTTGCTTTCTTATTGCTTGGTTATTACCTTTTTTGTGGACATGGGCATGAAAAAAGTGTTATAAACAGGTATCCTATTTTTTGTAAATCACCTTATAACAAATCATATTTCGACCATAGTCGTGCATGTAAAATAGATGGAAATGTGCTATATACTGAAATGGATTCGTTGGATGTTCCCTTCTTGCATTTGTTTGTCTTAGACTCCTATGGAATATACGAAACGCACCACCTAAAGTGTATAAATAAAAATGGAGAAGATGTAACTATATTAACTTATAAGGAAGACTATGTGTGGGGTATGCGTGAACGAAATCCTGTCCGTTTTTGGATAAATGAATCTGCCGATTCGGTTAAAATCCTTTATGATCCGGAGCCTATAGGTGGATTTGTTGTTGAAAATAATCCTTTTTCAAAGAACTTTGTGATTGAAAAGCAAGATATGAACGATTTAAAATAAAGGGGGAGTTATGAAAATCTGTAGTCTGTTAATTAACCGTTTTTTATCCTTGACCTCCTCTTTGCTTTTGCTCCTGTTCTCGTTATCTGGAATTATGGATTTTATCCATGGCAGAATAGATTTTTTATCCGTTTTAAGCGGCTTCGCATCGGTCCTCTATTTTGTCGCAGCGGTATTGCTGATATTTGATTTCTTGAACTTGGAAATGGCAATAGTTAAAAAAAGGGTTTGGATACCATTCTTTTTTATTGGATTTGCGATAAAAATATCCCCTTTTGTTTTCGTTATGGTATATTCTTTTCTCGAATCTATTTATGATTTTTGTCGTCATGGCGGAGCTTTTTACTAAATAAAAGGGAAATTGAACTTCTGTGCTTTTAATGGAATGCTGACGGCTCTGTCGGGTAAAACTGTACACTTGTGCACGGCTGGCAGAATTTTCCCGTTTCGTAAGCCCCTAGAAAATTTTTTTTAGCGTCGTAATCGATTTTTTTACACTGAAATCGTCATTTGGTGGTCGGCAGCGAGTTCGCAACTATACGGCCTGGCCCGACGAAGTCATTCTTTTTTAGAATAATGAATGGCATTCCTATCAGAATAGGCTCTGCTCTTCCTATCGGAATAGCGAGATAAGACAAAAGTTTCACGGTGTTCAACTTTTGCCCTTCGGGTTACGCCTGGCGGCGTAATCTCTAAATCGCCTAAATTCACTGCGTTCAAATGGCGATTTAGTCGAACTCACTTCGTGAGTTCTCATCTCGCGTTATATTCCGAAATAAAAAGAAAACCACCCTGATGGGTGGTTTTTCTTTTTATCGGAATAGCGAGATTCGAACTCACGACCTCTTGCTCCCGAAGCAAGCGCTCTACCAGGCTGAGCTATATTCCGGTTTGGTGGGCACAATTATAGATAAAAAGTGAATGTTTTTAAAGGGGTTGGGGGCGAAAAAAATGAAAAATTGCCCAATTTTTACTTTTTGCGGGCGGTTTTCGAGGGCTTTTTGGGGGCGGGGCGTGCAGGTGCGTCGCTGTTGGCTGGTTTTCCGATGATCAGGATGCTCGAGCCGGCGTTGTCGGGTTCGACCTTGTACAGGCGGATGCGGTTGCTCCATTCGGACCTGACCTTGCGGTCGATGATGCGTTTCACGTTCCCGTAACTAGGGTTTCCGCCGCCGTGGATGACCCGGAGCACCTTGAGGCCTGCGATGGTGAGGTCATCGATGCGCCGTTCGACGGCTTCCGCGGCTTCGTCAGCGGTCATGCCGTGCAGGTCAATCTCGTCTTCGGGCATGGGGAGGTCCCAGGCTGCGGGGTTGCGGCGCATCTTGCGCCCGCGCATCATGCGCACGGGCCTCGCGGCGGCGTCTGCTTCCGCCTGCTTCTGCATCTGCTCGTCCTTGTCTTCCATGCGGTGGTTCATTATCCACTGCATCTGGAATTCTTCTTCAGCATTCAGGGGCATCTCAATTCCTCAACCCAAATATAGAAACTGGGCTAGGCCCTAAAATTCCCATGGTAGTTCCAGCTCCACTGGTCGGGGTGCTCGGCTATCCAGTGCTCGGTTTCACGGGCGATGTCGCTCACGAGGTCGCGCCCCTGCGCACAATATTTCGGCGGGTAGAACGTCTCGAAGTGGATGACGATGCGGCGTTCGGGCGTGTTTTCGGTCCAGGTGCGGAAGGTGACGATGCCCGCTCCCATCCGGTTGATTTTCTCGATGAGCCGCAGGTAGAGTGTGGTTTGCCGGCCGAACAGTTCGACGGTGTTTCCCTTCGTGTTTTTCCCCTGGTCAAAGACCATCGCTAAAATTCCCTTGGTGCGGAAGAGCTCGCGGATGAGCCTGCCAGTTTCTTCGGGGTGGTATTCGGTGAGGTGCGGATCGCTGCGGAGCTCCCTGAGCACTTCGCGGAAGGCAACGTCCCCGACGGAATCGGTGATGAGGTGGACGTGCTCGCTGTAGCGGCAGAGGATGCGGTGCATCAGTTCGAAGGAACCCTGGTGGATGCTGATGCCGGCGATAGGCATCCCGATTTTTGCGCATTCGGCGACGGCGTTCTTGATGATGTCCTCGTTCTCGAACACGATGCGGCGTTCCACGCTTTTGAAGCGGGCGAGGCCGCGGTACGAATCGAGCGCGTTCCAGTAGATGCCCTTGAACACGTCGCGCGCAGTCACGTTCTGCTTCAAATATCCCCTTGCCGCGTCCAAGTGCTTTACGACACGCCCGTAGGCGCGCTCGGTGTGGAGCGCCTTGTATATGGGGAATGCGATGGTGAAAAGGAATGAGTAGAAAAAGTCCGGCAGCCGCAGCAGTACGTGCAGCGCAACTTTATATATGCCGAACTTTATTTTCTGCATTGGAACGGTGATGCCGCAACAAGTGCGGCATGACAACTGGCGCTATTCGTCGAACTCCAGGATGTTCTTGCCGAGTTCTCGCTCGAAAAGCCTGCGCGAGAGATTTTCGCCGGCGTAGCTGATGGTGGGCGACACTTCGTAAAGTTTGTTGGGCTTCACGGCGATGTGAGCCTTCACGAGCCATTCGCGGTGGAGCTTGCCGATCATCGTGCGGGCTGTCTTCGGGCTGTCCGTGCCTTCCGCGTTCTTGACCGGGCTAAATTCCTCCTCGCGGATGACGCCGAAGGGGAGCATGGAGCCGAGCTGCGGGAAGGCGTCGAAAAGGAACTGCTCGAACTTGAAGCAGTTTTCGATGCCGCATACGGTCTTGCGGGCGGTATGCCACGGGAGCTTACTGGTCTGCAGCTTGCGAAGCCCGCTCACCTTGAACAGGTGGATTGCGAGGTTGCCGCCGTCGAAGACGAGGCTTCCGTCCGGGTTCGTCATGTCGCGGTATTCCTCGGGCAAGTCGCTGTATTCGACCACGCCGGGCTTGTTGTTCTGGAAGGCGAAAATGCCCACGCGTTCTTGCGCGTTCGCCTTGTGCACCACCTTCGATGCGCTGGAGGCCATGCCGTTGTCGGCGAGTGCCCCGATGAATGCGGGGTCGCAGATGCGGCAGAGCGCGTTGTCGACGCTGTAGAGGAACACGTATTCTATGCCTTTTTCGACGAGCCATGCGAGCGAACCGCTCTGGGCGAGCGCGCGGAAGCAGCCGCCGTTACCGTCGGGTACGAGTGCGAGCCTGTCGCCATCGAGTACTGCCTTGCCGTCGGGCGTGAGCGCGCAGATGGTGCCCTGCTCAAAGAAGCGGATGTTGTCGCGGTCCATCCCGAAGAAGTTGTGTTCGGTAAAGAAGTTGACGGTCGCCTCGTGATTCAGCGGACTCGTCATGATGCACCACGGAATCGGGTGGCCGACCTGTGCGGAAAGGTTCTGCAGGCGTTCCGCCTGAAGTTGGAAGAGGCTCTTGTGACTCGGGAGCCCGATGTCGAACATACCCTTGGGGCCGTCGAAGCCGAGGCGCGAACCCTGGCCGCCCGCGACGAGGAACGCCGCCACCTTGCCCTTCCCGAGCAGCATCTCGCCGATTTCCTTCCAGTAGTTGTACTTGAGGTCATCTTCGGCAATGCGGAAAGGCATGGGCTTCAGGTCGGCGGAGACGTTGTCCGCCTTGCTCGCGTTCGATTTTTCGGTATAGAGCGCCTTCAGTTCTTCCCAGTCCTGGCTTGCGATGTCGCGTTCGAGGAGCTTGCGTGCATCCCCGGAGAGTTTTTCAAGGTGCGCCGCCAAATCCTGCTGGCCGGCCGCGTTCAGAGTCTCGATAATATCCATGCGCTTTAATATAGAAACGTCAATGTCTCATTTCAGCGGGTTGGCGACCTGTTTTACGTCGAAATTCCTGAAGTTGTCCCTGAATTTCCCGTTGGAATCAATCACTTCGGCTATTGCGGAATCGATGACCGATGTGTCTTTAGGGAATTCAAGATTGCTCGGGACAAAGACACGGTACTCGCTTAAGCTTGATGCGGGTTGCCCGGCAAATTGTGCAATGATTAACAGGGAATCGAAGTTTTGTAGGCAGTTTTCCCCGCAAATATCTTCCATCGCATAGGAGAACTGCTTGTAGAAGATGCAGTCCGAGCCGTAGCAGGATTCCTCGTCAAGGATGGTTTGCAGGTTTTGCGGCTCTAGCCTAAAGCGCGTGTATTCGCCGTTGTTCTTGACTCTTCCGTAGAAATAATTCACGATATGGCGCCCACTAACTTGGACTCGGAGCGAATCGTCTATGGAGACAGCCTGTATGGAGTGGATTTCGCATTCCTGGAAAGTAATTTCCTTTTCACCGTAGGTCAGTTTTTCAACCTTGGCGGGAACAAGGCCGCTTTGATAGACAAGGGCGCATTTTAAGGTGGCCGAAGTATCCTTGCCGATAAAGTCGATGATGTGGGGATTGTCGTACAGGTATGCCTGGGCGTGGGATGCTTGGACGAGCGAGCGAACCTCCGGGTTGATAAAACTGAGATTCACCCGTAGCGTATCAGCCCCCTTTTGCAGGTAGCAGTTGGATTGGAGGCTGTCGCCGTATGCCGCCAAGGCCGATGACGAATAGTCCCATACAAAATCGAAGTTCGGGTGTATATATGCGAAAAAGTTGTCGGTGCAGCTGGAGCGTGTGCTGATATCGGGAGATGCGGTATTGTAGAATGCGGAGGGCTCGCCGGGGATAAAGTGGATTGTCTGCGAAATGTTGGCACACTTGGTGGAATCCATCTGGATTGTGAGCACGTGTTCCTGGGTGTAGATTGTTTCGGGAACCTTGATTCCCAGGTGGTGCATGGCGCGCGGGTCCGACGTCTCGTAGGTCTCGGCTTGGGCGCCATCCCAGAAGGCGGTGATGTCGGAGAGGCTGCAGTCCGTGTCCTTGCGTAATTGTGGGTTGTAGTAGATGTCGGTTACGCGGGACTTGACTTCGATGGTGTCTTCGTGATGGTTGTTTGCCCAGTCATGGAAAAACGCATTCGTCTGTATCGGGCACTTCTGCAGCCCCGCGTTTTCAACATAGAAGCATACGTCCGGTTCCCATTCAAGGGTGCTTTCCAGTGCAAGCAGGTCCTCGTAGGCTTTCTTCTGTTCTTCCGTCAGTTCAGGCTCGCTGGAGGAATTGCCGGAATCGCAGGCGGCAAGTATGCTAGCTAGTATTGCAGATAAAGTTGTAAAACGGTATTTCATACAAATAAATATATGTTTTTCCCTATGCTGCGAACCTTTGATGACCAATATTGTTCAAAGTCTTGATAAAGCCCTCTTTTTTTATGATAGAAGTATCGAAATTTCAAGAAATAACGCGAAATCGGCTCCGTTTGGGCTGATTTTTTGAATGCGGATGCAAAATTGTAAACTTTCCGTTACTCTTTGGTAAAAAAAGCTTATATTAGGGGAATGGAGGCCCGCATGAATTTTTTAACTAGAATCCTTGCTCTTGGCGCCGCTGCGCTTGCGCTTTCGGCGTGCAGTGTCGCGCGCGTCAACAACTTCGAGTTTGGCGCATCGGAGGCTCCGGAAGTCCGAGGGCCGTCTACCTATATCGAGCCCAATGAGAATATAGCCCGTGTATCGGCGTCGCTCATTGCTGCCGACGAGGACGAGGTCCTTATGCCGGTAAAGAGCCGCAAACTAGATGAAAGGGTGGCGGTCAAGTTGTCTGATGTGACGGTATCGACTGCGCCCAAAAAGGTTCAAGAGAATTATGCCCGTCTCGATATCGGGGGTTACAGCTTTGCCGCTTCGGTAGATTTCATTTTGAAGTGGGATGCCATTTTCTTCCAGTTGGGTCTGGCGTACTACGACGGAGCCTATTACTATGCTTCATTGGGCACGAACCACAAGTATTACGAATATGGCGTGTTCGTCGGAGAATTCCATCAGATTACCCGCGTCAAGTATTATGGCTATTGGTGCAGTGTGGACGGCTGTACTCAGGATGACAGGGACGATAAGTACGAGTCGACGCAGTTGCGCATGCTTTCGGATGTGTTCTTGGGTGGCTATGCCGGATTACATTTCTGGCGGCTTTCTCTCAACTATACCTTGAGCCTGTACACGCCGAGCCTGGATGTCCCGGACCTCTCCTATACCATGCCGATGATTGTCTCGAACTACCTGTCGGCCGGAATCAAGATTACAGATAACTTAATGGTGCGGGGAGGCGCTGTGGCGAGCCTTGTCCGCACGTGGAGTAAACCCCATCTGGGATTGAAGTTCTCCATTGATTACAATATTGGCGAGTCCAAATCGTCGAAAAATAAATATGAAAGTAGCGAGGAAGCGGAACCCGCGGCAAAATCAGAAACTTTTGCTGCGCCCGCACCTACGGTAGAAACTGAAATTCCTGCGGAAACGGAACCTGCAGCGGAAACTGAAAGCGCTACAGAATCGGAACCGACGACGGAAGCAGAAACTGTGGCAGAATCTGAAACTGCGGCAGAGGCTGAACCTGTGGCAGAAAATGAAACTCCTGCAGAAAACAGCGCGGAGGAGCCTGCCGAGGCCCAGACGGAAGAATCTGCAGAATAGCTTTTAGCGCAGACCGAAGAATATCACCATGCTCACGATAAGCGCGAAGATGCTTATCAGGTGCATGCGCCACACGATTTTCGAGTTCATCAGGGGCTTGCTGGGGAACTTGCCTTCCCATTTTTTCTGGTAGTGGTGGTGGAGCGGTGCGCACAGGAATATGCGCTTGCCTGTACCGGTAGTCTTCTTGGTGAACTTGAACCAGAGAATCTGGAGGAGCACGGAGCAGGCTTCGGCGATGATGATGATGCACACGATGGGGAGGAACAGCCCCGCCTGCACCAGGATGAACATGATGCCGATGGTGGCGCCAAAGCCCACGGAGCCTGCGTCGCCCATGTAGATTTCGGCCGGAGGGCTATTGAACCACAGGTAGGCGAGCAGTGCGCCCGCGATGGAGAGCGCTATCGGGAAGAGTTCGTCACAGCCGGGCAGGTACGGCACGTGCAGGTACGTACTGAAGATGAAGTTGCCGCTCACGTAGGCGACAAGGCCCACGAAGATCATGCTGGTAAGGATAGGCACCGAGACAAGGCTGTCGAGGCCGTCGGTAAAGTTTGTCCCGTTCGCGCTGGCCGCGATGACGAACGTCATGAAGGCGACAAAGATCCAGTTGGGGAGGTGGATCTGGAATACGTCGATGGGGCAGAAGGGGATGGTCAGGTCGCCCTTGAGCTCGGGGATGAACTTGTAGCAGAAAATCGCGACGATGAAACTGAATAGGAAGTAGAGGAACAGGCGTAGGCTGCTGGAAATACCGTCCGCCTTGTCCATGTAGTCGGCGGCCTTGAGCTTGCCGAGCTTGATGAGGCGCTTGGCACGGACTTTCGCGATGTCGTCGATGGCGCCCACGGCAGAAAATGCCGCGAGAATCACGAGGGTCGATATGGTGTAGCCGTTCATCTTGCAGACGAGGAGCGAGACCACCTCGACGACCACCACCAGGAGGAGCCCGCCCATAATCGGGGGGGATTTGGTCTTGCCGTCCTTGTCGAAGTCGCTGGTGGCATCGAGCCCCTGCAACAGTCGGATGTACTTGGGCATGAAGAACAGCACGAGGATGATGGAGAGCATGGCGGCGACGCCTGCACGGAAGAGACGCCCGTCGAAAAGGTCAATACTGGTAATGTGATAAAGCCAATGACAGAGCATAGTTATCAAAATCTCGGGGCTAGATTCCCGTTAGGTTTAAAGTTTCGGGTCCCATACACACCAAAAATAAAATTTTGGGCGGGACTTGGCATTGGATGGACTGAAATTTCTACATTATGGGACATGAGTGAATTGCGTATCGACTGCCCCCATTGCGGATCCACCTTCAACGTCATGCTGGACGGGGAACCCTCGTCCATGATGGTCTTTGCCTGTGCCAAGTGCAAGACCCCGCTGATGTATTGCGGTGGGGTGACTTCGGAACTCGACCGCGATGAATTTCAGAAACTGCGCGAGCGGCTGGTACGCGTGCTGAACGGCGTGATGAACCGCGAGGGGTCTATGAGCGAGGTTGCTGCCTCCCTCAAGCACCTAGTCGAGGACTCGAACGCCCTGGCCGAAAGCAGGCACGAATCCGAGAAGCCGGTGATTTCGGACGATGCTCTCGAAAGTTTGCAGAAGGGCCTCGCCGAACTCGACGTGGACAGTTTCCTCGAGAAGATGTAATGTTTCCTTCGTGTCATCCTGAGCGGAGGGCGCAGCCCGTAGTCGAAGGATCTACTTAGATGTTTAACTTTTTCATAGCAGCTCTCGTGGTGGCGCTTGCTCCCGGCCCCGACAACTTGTTCGTGCTCGCTCAAAGTGCGGCACACGGCGCAAGGGCGGGCTTTAGCGTGATTTGCGGGCTGTGCACGGGCATTTGCGTGCAGACAGTACTCCTGATTGTGGGAGTGTCTGCGCTGATTGCGGCAAGCCCGATTGCGTTCTTTGTACTGCAGTGCTGCGGGGCGGCGTACCTGCTTTACCTCGCGTACAAGAGCTTTCAGGTCCGTGCCGGCGTCGTGAAACTGGACGATGGCGCGGGTCTTCCGTTCCGCAGGCTCTACCTGCGCGGCATCATCATGAACCTCACGAACCCGAAGGCGGTGCTTTTCGCGCTTTCGTTTATCCCGCCGGCGGTCGACATGAGCCGCGACATGAGTCCGACACTCCAGATGGTTGTCCTCGGTGCGGAATTCGTGACGGCGACCTTCATCGTGTTCGGCTCCATCGCGCTACTTGCGGGCGCCGTGAAGAAATTCATGCTCAACAGCCCGAAGGCGAACCGCAACCTCAACTGGTTCAGCGGCTGCGTGTTTATCGCCCTCGCGGTCTTGCTGTTCGTTGTTTAACGTTACTTGAGTTGCGTCGTGATGTCGATTGTGCCGCCACGGCCAAACTGGTCCATGTAGGTCAGCTTCCACGTGAACGATGCCGGGGTTTTGCCCGAGGTGTTGATGAGGCGTACTGAGAACGTTTTGGCGAGTTCGGGGAGGAACCAGCCTTGGCAAGGGCCTGTGGCGCCTGTTGGCGCGGGGTTATAGGATTGCGATACGATGCCGCAACCCTGATCGTTTACATAGGTGTCGTATTCTATGGAACTCTTGCCGAAGCCGGATTGCCTGACATAAAATGTTTCGTCAAATAGTTTGTAGCCGTGTTCAGCGCGCTTTTCGGAGTCGGCGATGTTCGCCTTGACGGTGTCCAGTTCCTCCTTAGGGAATAACATGGAATAGGGTTCCGTTACGCGCTCCAATTGGTTGAACGTGAAATTGGCGTCTAGGTGCAAGACAATGCCTTCGGGGAGCCCGCTTGCTCGCATTTTGTAGTTGCTGACAAACTGTACCAGCGTGGTGCAGGTTGCTGCCGGAAGTGTCGAAAGCTTGCTCTTGATGTCATCTATGTCGAATTCAGGGATGTCGGCATAGGGAATGTACGATGTGAGGGCGCTGTCGCCCAGGTTGATGTCGATGAGCCTTGTCTCGTCGGTGCTGCCTTGGAAATACTTGGAGTAGTGCTCGTCATTGGGGAACATTCCTTCGCTATGGAGGCTAATGTACCCTCCGACATATTCTATGCAACTGCTTTGACGGCACGTAAAGGATCCGTCTGTCTTGATGTCGCAACCGCCCTGGTCAAAATAGCCCGTGTCGAGCGCTCCGTTGTCGACAGGGTAGAGCAGGCGGTAAATCTTATGGCGTTCATCTTGGGGTTCGTCAAGTAATTTGCTGTAACTGCTTGATGAACGTGCAATCGGTTCGAAAAAAGAGGAATCGGCGTTGCTGCCGTCTGCGGAACTGGAAGGATTTTCTGCCGAACTAGAAGGGTTTGCTTCAGAACTTGTGGGATTCTCTGCCGCACTAGATAAAACTGCTGCAGAACTGGAGAGGCTTGAACTGAAATTCTGACTTGCGGAACTCGATGTCGCAGTACTAGAGATTTCGGAACTTGAAACCTTGGAATCCGAAGAACCTTGTGCAGAACTGGTGACTTGATCGCTTGAACTTTCACCTGATGCGTCAGGTACATCGCTTACGTTGTCGGAGCATCCTATTAGAACGCCCATTGTAAGAATGATTGTTGCCGGTAGCTTGTGTATGAATTTGCCCTTCATGAAAGGTCCCTCCTTCTTGTTTTTAATATAATCAAAAATGGGAGGGACTGACCGTAAATTTATTTTAGAGCTGCTTTTCGATCAGTTTCAGGATTTTCTCGATGGCCACTTCGGGTGCGTCGCTGGTATCTCCGCCGGCGGCACGGGTGTGGCCGCCACCGCCGAACTCGCGGGCAATCGCGTTCACGTCTACGATGTAGTTGCTGCGCAGGCTAATCTTGTACTTGCCGTTTACCGGATACAGGAACAGGGCCACTTCGGTGCCGCCGACTTCGCGCACGGTGTCGATGACGTTGCTGAGTTCCACGGGCGAAACGCCGAAGCGGTCCATGTCTTCGGGGGTGATGTGGGCGTAGACCACTTTACCCCCGAGTCCGAGCTTGCAGTTTTCCATCACGAACCCAGTCACGAGTGTCTGCTTGTAGGTGCGCGTGTAGTAAGTCTCGTTCACGATTTTCGCAAAGTCGATACCCTTCTCGATAAGGTCGCCGACCACCTGCATGGTGCGCTTGCCGGTGCTGCTGAACTTGAAGGCACCCGTGTCATGCACGATTCCCAGGTACAGGCTGTTTGCTGTCTCGCGGCTTACCTTCGCCTTATCGATGTTCACGTACACCACCTCGCATGCGGAACTCGCCTCGGGTTCCACGATGTTCATCGTGCAGAGGTTGAGCGGGTTAGAAATGTGGTGGTCGATGTTTATCGTCTTTTTCGCGGCACGGATGCATTCCGCGCCGTTCGCCCCCACGCGCTCGAAACTCGGCGTATCCATCAGGAAAGCGAGGTCGTAGGGTTGCCCGCCGTTGCAATCTGCGGTGTAGGCTTCGCGCGCATCGCTTGCCCCGCGAAGAATCTTGTAACTCTCGGGGAACTTTTCGAGGAACAGGTTCGCACGGATTCCAGGGAAGTTGTCGCGGATATAGTTGTATATTGCCGTGGTGCTGCCCACGCAGTCGCCGTCCGGCCTCACGTGCCCAAAAATCGCCACCGTCTTCGCTTCGCCCAGAAATTCGTCAATCGTCATGTTCAATCCTTTTTGCGTGGAATATAATAAAAACTGTAGGAACACTTCTGCGCAAATATCCATAAAAAAGCGGTGTTCATCCGCCTTTTCGGTTGTATGATATCAAAAGGCGCTTTGAATGGACAGATTTTTGTTATATTTGGCGCGTGATTGAAAAGAAGAAAAAGAATCCTTTGTTTGAACTTTTCATGAGATTCGTCATGGTGGTCGTGATATACACCGTGCGCGTTTACCTGTTTGTGGCCTACCGCCCGAAGATCGAGTACGTGGGGGAGACGGTGAAGTCCCCGCGCCTCAAGACTCCGTCGATAATCATTGCGAACCATACGAGCATGCTCGACCCGCTCATGATGCTTGCCATATTCTTTTACAAGAAGAGCATCGTCGTGGCGAAGGACCAGGTGGAAGACCCGCATTTCAGCTGGGCTCTCACTCGCGTCAAGTGTGTAATTCCTTGCGACCGCTTTAACCTGGATACCGAATGGGCGCTCCTGGCCAAGCGCGAACTCGAAAAGGGCAATTCGGTGATTATTTTCCCCGAAGGCAAGTGCCGCTACGATGGCCTGCTGAACGAATTCAAGACTGGTTTTGCTTTTTTGGCCCGCAGTACCGGCGCTCCTGTGCTTTCCGTGGGGCTTGAAGGCGTCTATAAGATTGGACACCGCACCCGCGTGATTGTAGGCGAATCCGAAAAGATTGAGCGCGTGAAAGGGATTCCTTCCTCGCAGCATCTCGCGGAACGCAGCGAATACTTCCGCCAGAAGGTTTGGGCGCTTAAGCAGAAGGCTCTCGGCGTTGCCGAACCGCCTGCATTGCCCGTGGCCGCAGAAACTCCTGCTGAACAGATTCCCGGCCAAGCCGGGAATGACGATAGGGGGAATACGTGAAGACGGGTTTGGTGTTGGAAGGCGGCTCTCGCCAGACGATGTTTAGTGCCGGTGTGCTCGACACCTGGCTCGACGAGGGTATCGATTTCAATTACGTTGCCGGCGTTTCTGCCGGTGCGCATGCCGCGGTAAACTTCGTTACGCGCCAGCAGGGGAGACTCAAGTTTATTGTACTCCCGACCCGCCTGCAAGAGGGCAAGAAGTGGGCGAGCAAGTTTATCGGCGTGCAGAAGGAATATCATGCGCTGAACTACCTCTCGGCGGACGGCAAGATGCCGCTTGATTTTGAGGCTTACAGTAATTCCAATATCGAGTGCGAGTTCGGGCTTACCTGCTGTGAGACGGGCCGTGCCGAATTCATGTCCGAGAAAAACGACAAGAAGCGCCTTCTCGACATAATAAGCGCGAGCTGTGCCCTGCCCATGATATTCCCCATGGCGCCGCTCGATGGCAGGCACTATGCCGATGGGTGCATTACGGTGCCGATTCCCTTCGAACGTGCCTTCGAGAAGGGGTGCGACAAGGTCGTGGCCGTATCGACGCACTATCCGGGCGAGGCGGTGACGGACTTCCGCAAGTACCGCGCCATTCTGAACCCGATGTACAAGCGCAAGTATCCGGACCTGTTCCGTGCGCTCATGGTACGTCTCAAGCGCTATGACAAGATGTTCATCCAGATGGAAAAGCTCGAGAAGGAGGGCCGCCTGTTCCTGATGCGCCCGCTTATCGAGTTGTGCGATCAGTTCGATACCGACATGGATAAGATGAACGAATCTTATGACCACGGCGTCGAAATGGCAAAGCGCCGCATGGACGACCTGAAGGCTTTCTTGGAAATTTAAGTAAAATTTTCGTTACAAAATAAAAAGCAAAGCCTTGACTTACAAAAATGTAGGTTTTGACTTGTTGCCCTAGCAAAATTTGACGAAAAAAGGCAATTTACAAAACTTGCAAAAAACTAACTTACAAAAATGTAAGTTTTTGAAGATTTTTGCCCGTTTTTCACTATTTGTCATGCCCCTTTGCTATCTTTAAACCCGTTAAAAACTTTAACAATCTAAACTCTCAACGGAGATATATAAAAATGGCAATCAAGAATGCTTACCTTCAGAAAGTCTATGACAAGGTCGTCGCCCGTGATCCGGACCAGGCCCTCTTCCACCAGGCTGTCCGCGAATTCCTCGAATCCCTGGACCCCGTCCTCGAACAGGACAAGTCTTGGGAAACCAACGGCGTTATCGACCGTCTCGTCGAACCGGAACGCGTGATTACCTTCCGCGTGCCTTGGCTCGATGACAAGGGTAACGTTCAGGTGAACCGTGGCTACCGCGTGCAGTTCAACTCCGCCATCGGCCCCTACAAGGGCGGTATCCGTCTCCGTAACGAAGTGACGCTTTCCATGCTGAAGTTCCTCGGCTTCGAACAGATTTTCAAGAACAGCCTCACCACGCTCCCCATGGGCGGCGGCAAGGGCGGTTCCGACTTCGATCCTAAGGGCAAGAGCGACAACGAAGTGATGCGTTTCTGCCAGTCCTTCATGACTGAACTCTGCAAGCACGTCGGTGCCGATACGGACGTTCCGGCTGGTGACCAGGGTACTGGCGCTCGCGAAATCGGTTACATGTTCGGTCAGTACAAGCGCATCCGCAACGAATTTGTGGGCGTTCTCACCGGTAAGGGCCTCTCCTACGGTGGTTCTCTCGCTCGTACCGAAGCTACCGGTTACGGCCTCTGCTACTTCACTCGCGAAATGCTCAAGGACCTCGCTAACGACTCTTTCCAGGGCAAGACCGTCGTGATTTCCGGCTCTGGTAACGTTGCTCAGTTCGCTTGCCAGAAGGCTACTCAGCTCGGTGGCAAGGTCGTGACCATGTCCGACTCCAACGGCTACATCTACGACCCGAACGGCATCAACCTCGACATCGTTCTCGACCTCAAGAACGTGAAGCGCGCTCGTATCAGCGAATACGCCAAGCTCGTCCCGGGTTCTGAATACCACGAAGGTTCTAAGGGTGTTTGGACGGTCAAGTGCGACATCGCTCTTCCGTGCGCTACCCAGAACGAACTCGACCTCGAAGGTGCCAAGGCCCTTATCGCTAACGGCGTGAAGGCCGTTGCCGAAGGTGCAAACATGCCTTCTACTCCGGAAGCTATCGAAGCCTTCCAGAAGGCCGGCGTCCTCTTTGGACCTGCCAAGGCTGCTAACGCTGGTGGCGTTGCTACCTCCGGCCTCGAAATGTCCCAGAACTCCGAACGTCTCTCCTGGACCTTCGAAGAAGTGGACAAGAAGCTCGAAGGCATCATGAAGAGCATCTACGCCGCTGCTTCCTCTGCCGCTGTCAAGTACGGCCAGAAGGGCAACCTCGTGATGGGTGCAAACATCGCCGGCTTCCTCAAGGTTGCCGATGCCATGAAGTGGCAGGGCGCAGTGTAATTTCCGAAGGAAATTACCACTCTAAAAAGTCTCCGGTCAAAAGCCGGGGGCTTTTTTTTGACTTTTTGGGCCTTTTTTGTACGCATCCAAGTTGGAATACTCGTTCTTAGAGTGTGTTTTTTTTCTTAAATAATGTTTTTTTGGATTTGGAATAATCCAAATCGTAATTTTTAGGTTATTTTCAGAGGGTATTGGTATACCTAGTATGAAATTATTCGATGAGCACATTGTCCTGCGTTTTGCGCTGTTGTTCGCCTGTTTTCTTTTTGCGGCGTTTGTCCCGGAAATTCTGAATCTTTCGAACAGCGTTCTCGGGTTTATCCCGTATTTTGCTGCGATTATCTTCGTTGCCTACATTTCGCTTTTCTACAAGTTCCCTGTCGAGGGAACGCGCCGTAAAATCCGCAACGACGTGGTTATCCCCACAACGGTGGGCGGTGAGCCGGTCCGCGATTTCGAGAAGGACCTGAACGAGCAGAACGAACTTCACCAGATGATGATTGATGTCTCGCAGGAAGGCTTCTGGACGTTTGACGTGCCGACAGGGAAGGTGTACTGGTCGAATCGTGTTGCCGTGCTGCTTGGCGCAAAGGGCGTACTCGAGGATTCTCTTTCTGCTCTCCAGTCCTATGTGATGGAAAAGGACTGGGAGAAGTTCAAGAAGGTCGTCATGAAGTCCCTGGACGAGGGCCGCGATTTCTCCGAGGTGTTGCGACTCTCCTCGCCTTCGAAAAATGGACCTTCCGAAATTGTTGTCGCTGGCCGAATGCAGATGGATGCCGAGAATCGGCCTATCCGCGTCATTGGTTCCATCAGCCAGTCTCTCGACCGTTCCAGTTCCGAGCGAGAGAAGTATTTCTATGCCTACCAGGATGCCCTTACCGGAGTGTACAACCGAAAGTTCTTCCTCGAAAAGCTCAAGGTCGATGTGGAACTTGCCGCACAGAAGCCGGATTATTTCTTTGGTGTCGCCTTGTTGGATATCGACAGTTTCGGTGCAATCAACGCTTCCTATTCCATAAATTTCGGCGACAATGTGCTCAGGGTCGTTTCGGAAAGGATCAAGGCGTCGGTTGGCGAGAATGACGTGGTGGCCCGCATCGGTCCCGATGTCTTTGCGGTCATTCTGCATAACATCGAAGGCGCCGATGCTCGCGATAACCTTCTTTCCATTGTGAAGCAGATTCACTCGAAGGTCAAGGCCCCCATTCAGCTCGATGGTCAGGAACTCTTTATCAGCGTGTCGATGGCGGTCGTCGTGAACAGCGATGTAGACTGCGTCGAGGATGTGATGGCGAGCGCGAACGCGGTGTTGCGCAACCTCAAGAAGACGGGTAGCCATGGCGGTATCCAGTTCGTGACGGGCGGTATTCGCGAGAAGGCGATGAAACTCTACAAGCTCGAGTATGAAATCCGTCGTGCTATCCAGGCTAAGGAATTCGTGCTGATGTACCAGCCCATCGTCGACATATCCAATTCTGACAAGATTGTGGGCTTCGAGGCGCTTGTCCGGTGGAACAATTCCGAGCAGGGAATCATCTCCCCGGCAGAATTCATCCCGCTGGCAGAAGAGACCGGGCTTATCGTCCCGATGGGTGCGCTTATCCTGAAGATGGCGTGTATCCAGACGAAGAAGTGGGTCGACATGGGGTTCACCGATATCCGCGTGGCGGTGAACTTCTCTGCACGGCAGTTCGCGATGGAATCCATGGTCGAGGACGTGAAGCGCGTTCTTGCGGAAACGAACCTGAATCCGCGCAACCTGAAACTCGAGATTACCGAGTATACGGCGACATGCGAGGTGGAAAAGGCCGCGGACATCATGCGCAAGCTTTCGAATATGGGGCTGCAGATTTCGATAGACGATTTCGGAACGGGTTACAGCAGTCTTTCGTACCTCAAGCACCTGCCGGTGCATACGCTCAAGATGGACAAGTCCTTCGTGGATCACGTGGCAGACGACGAAGAGGATGCCGCATTTGCGAAGATGGTTATCGGGATTGCGAAGTCGCTACACCTGGAACTCATTGCGGAAGGTGTCGAGACTGCAGAACAGCTCGAGTTCCTGCGCAGCGAAGGCTGCCATCATATCCAGGGATTCTATTTCAGCATGCCGCTTACACCCGACGATGCGCTTGAGTACATGAAGGCGCACTACGCGGGGGGCGTGGCGCCCGCTGAGGCGGTAATCGCCTAGATACCGTAGCAACGGCGCGTATTTTCACGACAGAGCCTGTAGATTTCTTCTACGGGCTTATTTCTTGTCTCGGCGAGCGTTTTAGCGATGTAGGGGATGTAACCGGAATGGCAGGGCTTGCCGCGGTAAGGAACGGGCGCCATGTAGGGAGCGTCGGTTTCCAGGAGCAGGCGTCCGTCGGGGACGATTTCGGCGGCTTCGCGCACGTTGGCCGCGTTCTTGAACGTGATTATGCCCGTAAATCCTATGAATATGTTGGCATCGAGGGAGAGGAGATGCTCGGCGAATTCGCGTGTGCCGGTAAAACAGTGAACGTGTATGTTGACGCCTTTCAGCTGGGCGTTGCCGAGGATGGCGAGCGCATCGTCATCGGCTTCTCGCAGGTGGAGTACGAGCGGTTTCCCGCTATCCAATCCGAGCTGCAGGTGTCTTTCGAACAACTTTGTCTGCGCTTCGCGCGTGTCGGCCCCGTAGTGGTAGTCGAGTCCGAATTCCCCGCATGCGACACATTTGGGGTGCTTAAGTAGTTCGAGCATTTTTGCTTCGTCTTCGGATGTCTCCGTTTCCACGTATTCCGGGTGGATGCCGTAGGCGGCGTATACGTTGCTGTATTTTTCGGAAAGTTCCCGGGCGTAGTTGAAATCTGCCGGGTCGCATGCCACATGGATAAACGCCTCGGGCGATTTTATGGCTGGGTCTTTATCGTGGGGGAGGCGTGCGAGCAGTGCATCGAAGGTTTCTCCGGCGTGTCGCTCATAGGAGTCTATGTGACAGTGCGTGTCGATGAACATCACTCGTACCGGACTTCCAGAATCTCGTACGTGATGGTTCCGCGGGGGGCCTCGACCTGCACGGTTTCGCCTTGCTTCTTGCCGACAAGAGCCGTGCCGATGGGGGATTTTAGGCTGATGCGGCCCTGCAGCGGGTCGATTTCCTTTTCGCCCACGATGCTATACTGCTTTTCTCGCTTGGTTCTCTTGTCGAGAAGCCTGACGCGTGCACCGAACCGGATGGAGCCGTCTTCGGTGGGCTTTGTCTCGATAATCTGCGCTCCGTCGAGGATGCGGTCGAGTTCGCGCAGCCTGCGGTCGATTTCGCGTACGCGCATGCGTCCGTAGGTATAGGCTGCGTTCTCGCTACGGTCGCCTTCGGCCGCAGCCGCCTGCACCTGGTTTATCATGGCGGGCCGCTCCACGTACTTGAGCTGCTCCCATTCCGCCTTGAACTTTTCAAAGCCTTCTTTCGAAATCATGTGCTTCATGCCGCAAAAATACAAAAAAACGCCGTTTTCGTGCGTGAGAGAAATCATGTTTCCCTTTGCAGATCTGCTGAAATTTTTTATCTTTGAGCGCGCCTATGAAAGTAAAAGATGATTCGCCGCGGAGAAGGCAGGAGTCCAAGTACAAGCGGCTCAGCCGTATCTACTATAACCGCATGTTCCCTCGCAGGCAGGATGCGCTGAAGGTTGCATGGTCGGTGTTTATCGGTGTATTTATCGGCGTGTGGCCGACCATCGGTTTTGCCATTATCCTTACTGTTGCTCTCTGCGCTTTGTTCCGCCTGCCCAAGGTTCCGGGTGTCGTGGCCGATTTTGTCGCCAATCCCGTGACGCAGTTCGGTATCTTCTACCCGTCGGGTTACTATATCGGTTGCAAGATTGTCGACCCTGATCCGATCAAGTTTGACTTCTTGGGTGAGTTCGAACGCATGTCTATTCGCAACTGCCTGGAAATCCTGAGGAACCTCTGGGAAAATGCTGCCGGACATCTGCTCGCATTCATGGTGGGAATCACGATTGTCGCGGCCATTACGGGTTTTGCGTTCTTCTTCCTGGCCTATTTTGTGGTCAGCTACCGCAAGAAGAAGTGGATTGAAGGTAAGACCGGCTATATCCATAACCTCATTTCTGAGGACGAAGTTTTAATCAAGGAATCACACAAAGGAAAGAAGCCCATGATGCATATCTATCCGTTCAAGGCCCTTCGCCCCGTCAATCCTGCCGAGGCCAAGGACATTTCCGCTCTCCCTTACGACGTGATGAACCGCGCCGAAGCCAAGGCCATGGCCGAGGGCCTGCCGCATTCCTACCTGCGCGTGACCCGCGCCGAACTGGAACTTGACGACAGTGTCGACGCTTACGACCCGAAGGTCTATGCCCATGCCCGTGCGAACCTCGAGAAGATGATTGCCGAGGGCGTCATCGCGCACGACAAGAAGGACTGCCTCTATGTCTACCGCCAGACGATGAACGGCCGCGAACAGTACGGCCTCGTTTGCACCGTGCCTGCCGCTGACTACTTCAACGGCATCATCAAGAAGCACGAACTCACCCGCGCCGACAAGGAAGAAGACCGCCTGCGTCATGTGCTCGACACCAACGCCAATACCGGTCCGGTGTTCCTGACTTACCGCGACAACGGCCAGTTCGACCTGTTCGGTGCCGTTACCAAGCGCAAGCCCGTCTATGACTTTGTGAGCGACGGCGACGGATTCGGCCACACCGTGTGGATTATCGATGACGATGCCGAGATTGCCGCCATCCGCAAGAGCTTCGAGGAAGTGCCCGTCAGCTACATCGCCGACGGCCACCACCGCAGCGCTGCCGGTGCCCGTGCCGCTAGCTACCGCGCCGAGCAGAATCCGAAGAACACGGGCGAGGAAGAATACAACCGCTACCTGGCCATCCTTTTCCCGAGCACGCAGCTCAAGATTCTCGACTACAACCGCGTGCTGAAGGACCTGAACGGCCGTACGCCGGAACAGCTCATGGACGAACTGAAGCTCGTGTTCGACATCGAGCAGCTCGCCGAGATGCAGCACCCGGCAAAGCAGAACCAGGTGAATATGTACCTGGGCGGCAAGTGGTACGCCTGCACGTTCAAGGACAAGTTCCTCAAGAACCTGGGCCCGGTCGACAGCCTCGACGTGGCCTTGCTCCAGAAGCTCGTGCTGAAGCCGATTTTCGACATCGACGACCCGCGCACCTCCAAGCGCATTGACTTCGTCGGAGGCATCCGCGGTCTCGGCGAACTCGTGAAGCGTGTCGACAGCGGTGAATGCGCCTGCGCGTTCGCGATGTACCCGACTACGCTCGACCAGCTCATGAACATCGCCGATGCGGGCGAGATCATGCCGCCGAAGAGCACCTGGTTCGAACCCAAGCTGCGCGACGGCCTGCTGGTCCACACGCTCGACTAGTAAAGGTCTTTGACGGAATTAGAAAAGCCCTGCCGTTATCGGCAGGGCTTTCTGCATAAAAGGACTGTTTCGCTTAGTTCACCTTGCGCATCACGCCGATGACGCGGCCCGCGATGGAGAAGTCGTTGCCCTTGTTCACGATGATGGGGCGGTACTTCGGGTTTGCAGGCCTGAGTTCGATATGGTCGTGCTGCGGCTGGTAGTACTTGACTGTCGCCTCGTTATTGACCTGCGCCACGATGATTTCGCCGCGTTCGGCGGATTTCTGCTGGCGGGCGAAGATGAGGTCGCCGTCGAAGATGCCGGCGTTAATCATGGAGTCGCCCTTGACGCGGAGCGCGAACACGTCGGAACGGCAGGCGAGGAAGTCGCGGTCGATTGTGACGGTGCCTTCGAGGTTCTGGACGGCAAGAATCGGCGTACCGGCGGCAACGCGGCCGACAATGGGGATCTCAATCGTATTGCTCGGGGCGGCTTCTGCAGTCGAGGCGTCGGTATTGACGATTTCGATACCGCGGCTCAGGCGCGGGGAGCGGTTGATGTAGCCCTTCTTGATGAGGGCGGCGAGGATGGAACGCACGCCGTTCGTCGAGGAAATCTCGAAGTGGTTGCCGATTTCGCGGACGGTGGGCGGCATGTGGTTCTCTTTCGCGTACTTCTTGATGTACTCGTAGATTTCAAGTTGACGGTCTGTCAATTCCTTGCGCTTGCTGTTTTCCATTTTAAACCTCGCAATGTAATTTATACTTCCTAAATATAATGCACAATTGGGCAATTGTCAATAGGTTCACTGCACAAAATTGCATTTTTTTTTCATGGCCCAGCCAAGTCTGATTGATTTCGGACCTTTTTTATGCGTTTTTACTACATTTCTTCATATAAATTCAATTGATGCGACAGGAGACGTTATCAAAATGGGCTTTTTCAAGAAATTATTCGCTTTGGCCGTAATTGCTGCTCTTGCCGGTTGCGGCGACGATTCCAGCGACAAGGGTGTTGCTGCAACAGACACTGACGATCACATAAGTGCAAACGATAGTAGCTCCTCGGGCAAGAACGGCGCAAAATCTTCCAGCAGCATAAGCAAGGACGCCCGCTCCTCCAGTAGCGGGAAAAATATCGGCAGCAGCTCGAGCAGCGAGAACGGTTCCAGTAGCAACGACTACGAACACGGATATATCGGCTTCATGGACGACCGAACCGTCGACTTGATTGCAAATGAACCGGTCCGCATTTGGGCTCCTACGGCAGACGGCCTCAAGCTTATCTCGACCGACACGCTCGACAGCGAGGGTAAACTTGCGCTGAATGCCTCCTTAAGCGGGTTCCATCTTGTCGAAATACGCTACGACGGCCTTGCCGCCATGAGGTGGCTCAACTTCAGTGACAACATGGAAAGTGGAATTTACGCGACAAAGCCGGCTGCCATGGTAACCGGAGTCATCAAGAACAGGGGCGTGGGTATCGAGGGCGCCAAGCTCAGCATTCTAGATATCGAATCGCAAACGAACGCCAACGGTGAATTCGAAATCGACGGCCTTCCTGACGGTGTGCATTTTATGACGGTCGAGTATAGCGGTGAATTTCGCATTTACCAGGTGCAGGTTTCGCGTACCGTAGGGTTCAGGGAAGAGCAGATCATGAACCAGATTGAATGGGACAATGGGGTCTATACGCTCCTGACCGATTTCGAGGATTGGCAGAGCGGTCGCACCGTTGTTGGCAATATGTTCGATTTCGTGGGTCCGTACTACTTCTTTACCGACTCCTTGAATGGTGGCGGTAGCCGCTGGATTGGCAAGGGTGAATTCGCCAATGCCGACAAGTTCCGGAACGACGACGTTATGGGTACTTGCATGTACCTCCACGCCAACATTGACGAAGAAACCGAAGATCATTTTGCGGGTGCCGGATTCCTTTTGGGCGAAGACGAGCGCGATGTCAAAGACAACAACTACGCTTTCTTTGACATTAGCGGTGCTACAGGGCTTTCGTTCGATGCGAAAGGTTCTGGCAGTTTGTTCCTACAGATTGTATCGCGCAAGGCCGACGGTAGCAGCGACTATATTTCGCCGAACTCCATAGAACTCACTGAAGAATGGAATACTTACACGTATTCCTTCGAAAAAGTTAGTTCCAGGCTTACCGCAGCTTCAGCCATAAACTTCATGTTCAAGGAAGATGCCGAAATCTACATTGATAACGTAAGGCTCGACGGGCTTGTAGCCACTACGTGGCCAAGCCTCGGCAAGAAATTTTAAATAGCAAAAAGAGACCCTCAAGGGGCCTCTTTTTATATCGGGGTAACCAGATTGCAAAATGTCGCTTTGCTCTATTTTGCCCTTCGGGCTTGCGCAGGGCGCAAGCTCAAAAACACCTTTGCCTTCGCTTTGCTCAGCGGTGTTTTTGTCGAACTGACTTCATCAGTTCGATCTGGCCCTAAGATATAAAAAGAGACCCTCAAGGGGAACCTTTGTTCATCGGGGTAACCAGATTGCAAAATGTCGCTTTGCTCTATTTTGCCCTTCGGGCTTGCGCAGGGCGCAAGCTCAAAAACACCTTTACGTTCGCTGCGCTCACCGGTGTTTTTGCCGAACTGACTTCGCAGTTCGATCTGGTCCCCGTAATACACAAAAGACCCCCTGATGGGGGTCTTTCGTGTATCGGGGTAACCAGATTCGAACTGATGACATTCTGCTCCCAAAGCAGACGCTCTACCAGGCTGAGCTACACCCCGAGTGCGACAAATATAGTAAATGTCGCTGAAAAGTGGGACTTTTAAATCTTTCTTTCTGCAATCCACTTGCGGACGGCTTCTTCGGCGCGGGCGGCAAGGATTTCCTTCTTGTTCTTTTTCTTGAGGCCTTCGTGGTGGGGGAGAAGCCCAAAGTTGAAGTTCATGGGCTGGAAGTTTTCGTTCTCTTCCACAAGGCGGTTCATGAGGGATGCGATGCAACTTTCTTCGGGGAGCGGGTCTGCGTGCCCGTGCAGAATCGTCTGCGCCATGTTCCAGGCGGCATACCAGCCGGTGGCGACTGCTTCGGTATAGCCTTCGCTGCCGGTAATCTGGCCTGCAAACCACGTGGGCGGGATTCCCTTGGCGCATTCGAGGTCCGGGCGCAGGCGTAGCGTAGCGTCCAGGAACTTGGGCGATTCGATGAAGGTGTTGCGGTGCATGCAGCCGAGGCGAGCGAACTTTGCGTTGCGCAGCGCGGGCACCATCGTGAAGATTTCCTTCTGCGTGCCCCACTTGAGGCGCGTCTGGAAACCCACCATATTGAACAAAGTCTTCTGCTTGTTTTCGGCGCGGAGCTGGATGACCGCGTACCACAATTTTCCGTTGTTGCCGAGTCCGAGTCCGATGGGGCGCATGGGGCCGTGACGGAGCGTCTCGTAGCCGCGGCGGGCCATTTCTTCGACGGGCAGGCAGCCTTCGAACAGTTCGTTCTTCTCGAAGGGTCGCGGCTCCACGGCTTCGGCCTCGCACAGTTTGCGGACAAACTCGGCGTAGGTCTCCTTGTCGAGCGGGCAGTTGATGAAGTCTGCCGTCTCGCCCTTCTCCCAGCGGTTCATGTAGAAGGCGTGGTCGAAGTCGATGCTGTCAGTCTCTACCACAGGGGCGATGGCGTCGAAGAAATGGAGGCGCTCGCTACCCAGGCGCTTGAAGATATCGTCGGCGAGCGCGTCGCTGGCCAGCGGCCCCGCCGCAACGAGGGTAGGGCAGTCGCCTTCGAGGCTTGTCACCTCTTCGCGGTGTAGCGTGATGTTTGGGCTCTCCGCAATCTTCTTCTCGACCGATTCGCTAAAGATGTCGCGGTTTACGGTAAGCGAATCGCCTGCGGGCACGGCTGCTTCGCGGGCAGAATCCAGCAAGAAACTCCCGAGCATCGTGAGTTCCTGCTTTAAGAGCCCGTGGGCGCTTGTAATGCCCAAAGCCTTGAAACTGTTGGAACAGACAAGCTGCGCCAAGTGTCCGTCTTTGTGGGCGGGCGTAGGCTTGACAGGCCGCATTTCGTACAAATCGACCTTGAACCCTCTAGAAGCAAGCTGTAGCGCGGCTTCGCAGCCTGCGAGGCCGCCACCAATAACACGTACGCGTTCGTTCATCAATTAGCCATCATCTTACGGTAGCTCTTGGCATTCCCGATCCAGAGCTTTACCAGCAGTTCCTCGAGCGATGCGGTCGATACGCAGTCCGGGTCGGCATCCTGGATTTCGTCAGAAATCAGGTTCGCCTGAGTCAGGTTCAGCATACCGTAATACATGGCTTCCATAAGCTGCGAAGCAAATTTCGGGGAGAGGTTCGCGACGTAGTCCATGTCGTTCAGGGGCGGCAACTGCTTGTTGTCGGGGCTGAATTGGTCGAGGTTGTCCATGGTCCACATGTCGGCAGCCTTGCCCATGTCGGGGGTGGGCGCTATCTTCTGGAGTTTTTCCTGATAGGCCTTCCATTCGACATCGGTAGTCTTGCCTGCCTTGCGTACAGACTTCAAGAAGGACAGGACCGCGTAGTAGAGGTCCTTTTCCTTCTGGTTTACTTCTCTTTGCGTCGTCGGAGCCATTGCAACCTTTGACTTAGTGGCGGAAGTGCCTCATGCCGGTGAACACCATGGCGATGCCGAACTCGTCACACTTTTCGATGGAGAGGTCGTCCTTCTTGGAACCACCCGGCTGCACGATGTAGCGCACGCCAGCATCGTGGGCGGCTTCTACGTTGTCCGGGAACGGGAAGAAGGCGTCGGAACCCATCACGACTTCGCCGAAGACCTTCTTTTCGAGAGCCTTGAGGCCGGCTTCATTGATGAGCTTGCCGCTTTCATCGAAGAACGCCTTGGCTTCTTCCATGCGGGCGACGTTGTCGCGCACGCGCGGCTGGCACAGGCGGAGGTTAGAGTCAATACGGTTGGGCTGACCGGGGCCGAGGCCCATCACCTGGAAGTAACCGGGCTTGTATTCGTAGCCCATCACGATGGCGTTACTCTTGGTGTGCTTGGTCACGAGCCAGGTAAAGCGGGCGAGGTCTTCCTTGTTCTTCGGGAACTGGGCCTTCGTCACGCATTCAAACTTTTCGTAGGTGTCCACGTCGCGGTCCTGAACGAGCATGCCGCCGATGACGTGCTTGTACACCTTGCAGTGGGTCGCCTTCTTGATTTCGCCGACTTCGAGCAGACGGATGTCCTTGGACTTGTTCTTGAGGAACTCGAGGGCGTCCTCGTCGAAAGCCGGAGCGAGGAGGATTTCCACGAACTTGCCCTTGAGGAACTCGGCAGTGTTGAGGTCGACCTTGCGGGTCACGGCAATCACGGAACCGAATGCCGACACCGGGTCACCTGCCCAGGCGGCTTCCATGGCTTCGCGGAGGCTTTCTCCGGTTGCAAGTCCGCACGGGTTCATGTGCTTCACGATCACGACTGCGTTGCCGTCGCTGAACTCGCGGGCCATTTCGAGGGCGGCGTCAGCGTCGACGATGTTGTTGTAAGAAAGTTCCTTGCCCCAGAGCTGCTTGGCGGTGGCGAGGCTTGCTTCGGTGCAGGTCGGGTCGCGGTAGAAGACAGCGGACTGGTGGGAGTTTTCACCGTAGCGCATCGGCACGGGGTCAACGAATTTGAGAATCAATTCTTCGGACATAACATTTCCTTTGTGTTTTTCTTTAATAAATATAGTTTTTTTTGATGTATCCCGTGAGCAACAAAGCCCCAGTTATTAAACTGGGGCGGTTGCGAGAGCGGTATCAAAAAGCCCCGTGGCATGGTGCCAAAGGGCTTTAATGCGGCTCGTTAGAACCGCTTGCTTTATGCTGTATTACTTGAGCGTGATGCGGGCGGACTTGGTTGCCTTGCCTGCCTGCACGCGCACGATGTAGCTGCCAGCCGTCAGGTTCTCGAGAGAAACCGTGTGGGCTCCAGCCTGCATGGTTTCGGAGAGGCTCTTCACGGTGTGGCCGGTCATGTCGAACACCTGCACCTTCACGAGGCCGGACTTCGAAGTCATGATGCTCAGGTCGTGACCGCGGGCGGCGAGATTGAGGCCGGTTGCGGCATGGGCGATGGACTTGATTCCGATGACCTGGTCGACGCACTTGAGGTCGTCCACGTAGAGGTAGTTGAGATCCGGCTGCAGGTCTGAGTTCTTGTAACCAATGACTTCCCAAGCCATCTTCTTGATGCTGGCCTTGTTCAATTCGATCTGCTCGCCCCAGGACGGCTGTCCCAGTTCATCCCATGTGATCACGACAGTCTTCCAGTCTGCGGAGTCAAGCAGCTTGCGCTGGTGATAGGCATAATCCTGAACCTGACCGTCCTGAATCTTGAACGTATGGCGGCTTCCCTTGTAACGGTAGGAAATACCCTTGCAGGCACTCATGTCGAATCCAACAGAGGTGTCAGCCATCATGTTGAGACCAAGAGCCACGAACGGAGCTTCTCCGTATTCAGCCTGGTTCCAGACAATGCCTTGCAGGCCGACAAAGCCCTGTGTGCCGTTGGTCGGGTCAGTCGAACCCGGGAACACGACGACATAGCCGGGGAGGGCCTGGTCGTAGACGTTCGTGATGCTGGAAAGTCCACCCGGGTCCTTGTCGGTGTAGGCGTACCAGGTTCCGGTCGTGTTGAGGACTTCGTCGCCGTCTTCGACGTCGTCGATGACGAGGAGGTCGGTAATTACGACAGTGGAGGATACTGGCGGAACGGTGACAGAGGAAGAGCTGGAGGTCGGGTTCGTGACGCTGGAACTCGAGGTAGTCGAAGAAGAGGAATTTACGGAGGAGGACGATGTCGTCGCGGTCCCGGAAATGGCCGTGATGCTAACGCCGTCGCAACGGACGTCATCGACATAGAGATAGTCGTAAAGCGGCTGAATTTCAGAAGCTGGACGGTCAACAACACCGTTCACTTCCCAAGCCAGACGTTTGGCCTTGCCCAGGTTCGCACTCAGGTCCATAATCTGCGGATTTGCCCAGGTTGTATGTTGCTGGAACATATCCATGGTCAATTCAACGGTTTTCCATTCGCCGGAAGCTTCCGCTTCGGCAAAGTGGAAGTTGTAGTTGGTAATCGGAGAGATCTCGACACGGAAGTTATGGGCTGCGCCTTTGTACTTATAAGAAATTGTGGAGCAGTTCGCAAGTTGAGCGAATTCTGAAGTATCCTTCTTGAAGTTCAGGCCCATGGCGACATACGGAGCCCAGCGGTATCCACCCTGGTCAATGTAAATCCCTTCCAGGGCAGCCATGTACTTGGATTCATTACCTCCCTTGGCGGAGACGACCACATCATAGACTTCTTTGTCAAAGTCATTTGTCCATTTCTTGTTGGAAATCTTAGTTGATCCTGTGCCGTCGGAACCTTTTTCATCGGAATCTGCCCATGCCGACCAGAAACCGCCCGTATAGGTGTAACGGTCGCCATCTTCAAGGTCGTCAATGATATTAGTCTTTTCTCCGTTTGTGACACCCTGGGAGAATCCGGATTCGGCAGAAGAAGAGCCGAGGCTGTTTCCAAGACCGCAATCCTTATAGCTGTGGCTGCCGGCGAGGAATCCCTTCACCATGCTTCCGGAAGTAGAATACTTAAGTCCCTGGTTCAGGGTGAGGGTCGTAAATGCTGCGGACTTTTCGTTGATGGCTGAAGCAGACCAGTTTGCCCAGGAAACGCCATTCTGGTTCATCCAGTTCACCCAGGACTGGCTTTCGCCTTGGTTCGGGTCGCCATCGCCAGAGGCGTTGACCGTGCCCCATTCAGAAGCGAATACAGGAATGCCTGCATCCATGGCATCCTTGGCGCGTTTCGGGTAGTCTCCGCTGGCTGAGTGCGATGCGGCATAGAAATGGAGCGTGCAGGCGAAATTCTTCTTGGAGTCCTGAATGCCTGCAGTGGCGCACTGTTCCGGATGGCTGGACCATTCGGGGCTACCTACGAGAATCAGGTTGTCGGAATACTTGCGGATGATGGGAATCACCTGGTTTGCATGAGAAGCGACCGTACTCATTTGGGCGCCATTCGGTTCGTTCCACACTTCGAAAATTACGTTGTGGGTCTTGCCGAATTCCTTAGCGGCCCATTCGAAGAACTCCTTGGCTTCGTTTGTGTAACCCTGGGCACTTTCGATGTGCCAGTCAAGGATGATATAGATATCGTTTTCGACAGCTGCATAGACCATCTTCTTGACCATGGCCTTCTGGTCATTTGCGCCACCCATGGTATAGGAACGTCCGTGGCTATCGAACTTCTCGTCGGCAACGCCCAAGGCGAAACGGAGAACTTCGATTCCCATGTCCTTCACCATAAGGCCCATGGCCTGGGAAGTGTAGTACACAAGTGCGCTATCTGCAGCGGAACTCCAGAAAAGGCTCATGCCCTTCACCTGGACTGTTGAACTGGAGTACTGCGGACAAGTGCCAGACAGTTTGCTGCCGTTGGCCTTGAGGGCACCATACGTGCTTACAGGACCAACCCTGCCCGGAACTACGGCCATGGCTGCCGTTGCTGCAACGAGCATCATTGTTGCTAGAATCTTTTTCATTTGACATCCTCTGATTTTTTTGGTTTACACCGTCCCGCCTAAAAAATAGATTACTCTGCGGAAAAAACACGTAATATTATAAATACAATCAATCTAGCCCTTTTACCAAGCACAATGTAAACTTGTTTTTTACCATGCGCGGGGCCTTATGTCGCGCTTTTTGTTATATTGAGCAGCAAAGGGTTTGTTCCATGAAAATAACAGATTTTTCTACCTGGCTGGCTGGCCTGCTTGAACCGCAGGCGTTCAAGGATTATTGCGTGAATGGCCTCTGTGTGGAGGGTTCCCCGGAAGTGACCCGCGTGGTGACGGGGGTGTCTTTTCGTGATCGCCTGATCGATGCCGCCATCGAAAACAAGGCCGACTGCATCATCGTGCACCATCCGAACGGGTTCTGGAATGGCGAAAACCGCGTGCTTGTCGGCAAGTTCGGTGAACGCATGCGCCGCCTGATGCAGAATGGCATATCGCTCTATGGCTACCACTTGCCGCTGGATGGGCAGCCGGAATTCGGGAACAACGCCCTTATCGCGAAGGCCTTTGGTCTCGTAAACCTTGCTGGGTTCATGCGCGAGGGGGAACGTGATGTGGGTGTCGTGGGGGAATTTGGCAAACCTGTTCCACGCGAAGGTCTTGTGGATTTGGCCTGCGGGGTCTTTGAAAACGGGGTGCAGGCTTCGCTCCTTTACGGTAAAACGGAAATCCTGAAGGTCGCCATCTGCAGCGGGGGCGGAGCCTCGGGTGTGGATGAAGCCATTGCTCTAGGTGCTGACGCCTACATTACGGGCGAAATCAAGGAGCCGACAGCCATCGCCGTGGAGGAGGCCGGCTTCAACCTGCTAGCCTGCGGGCATCACCGCACCGAGATTTTCGGGGTGAGGGCGCTCGCGAAAAAGATCCAGGACGAACTGGGTATTCCCGCGATGTTTGTGAATATCGACAATCCCATATAGTACGGGAACTGTGTTTGTTTCTTACAATTATCTTACGAACGGCTAAAAATGCTCTTTTTCGCCCGAAAAGAAGGTTTTACCTTTCTCAGGGTTGATTTTTTTGAAGGGTATTTACTATTTTCACCCCCGTGAAGTTCATCAAGGCGAACATACACTACCAGAATTCCTCGAAGTCGGTGACCCTCAGTCTGCCGGAATTTTTGTTCCGCGGCCACAAGGTTATCCGTGCGTTCGTGGTTGTGGGGCTCCTGCTCCTGGTGGTGCAGCTTGCCGCGACCCTGGTATACGACGGCGTGCTCGGCCATGTGCTCAAGGCCCGTATCGACCTGGATAAGCAGATGGCCCAGATCGAGGGGACGCTCGAGTACCTGGACGGAACTTCGACGGTATTCTTCAAGGACGAGCAGCGTGTACACTCGAAGTTCGCCCTGACCCCTCCCGACGAGGAGGCGCGTGAGATGGGCACGGGTGGCTTTATCGGCCCCGATTCCCTGCTCATCCGCGAGACATCCCCGGTCTTTGAGCGTATGGCGCTCCTGCGCGAAAATGCGGGCCGCATCCAGAACAAACTGGAAATGAACAGCGCCGCCTTCGCCTCCCTTTCTGAATACGTGGGCCAGCAGCAGTCCCGCTGGCGCTACATTCCCTCCATTGCCCCGACTAGCGGCCGTTTCGGTTCTCCGTTTGGCCCGAGAATTCACCCCGTGACCGGCGAAATCGGCCGTATGCACCAGGGTGTGGATATCTCCAACGAGCGCTGGACTCCGATATTTGCGACTGCCGATGGTGTCGTCGAACAGGCGAAGAACAGCCCTTCCTTCGGTAACTACGTGGCCATCAACCACGGAAACAACCTGAAGACCCGTTACGGGCACATGCAGATGCTTCTTGTAAAGCCGGGCCAGCTGGTCCGCCGTTACCAGATTATCGGTTACATGGGATCTACAGGAATGTCTACCGGCACCCATCTCCATTACGAGGTCTGGGTCGGGGACCGTCCGGTGAATCCCGTTGCCTACATACTTCCAGGCGACTACTCGGTCGACTGATATCCCGTTTCGCTCCAGTTAGGCGGCGTTCCCTTGGGACGGCGTGCGGGATAAGCCCCTTCGGGGGATTACATGAAATTATTGCTTTGTCTCGCGGTCTCCGTGACTGCGTGTCCGCTCTTTGTCGAGTTCTTCCCGGACCCGGTGGATATTGGAGATAAAGAGGGGGAGTTTGTCGAGGTTCGTCTGGATTCGTCCTTTGCGGCGGACTCGATCTTTTTTTCTGTAGACGCCAAGGCGGCGTTCGCCGTTCCCTACCCGGAGGGAAGTCGGCTGATCCTGGTGCACGACAGCGCATTTTGCCCCTCGAAAGACGATGTTGCCTGTGCGGTGATGGCCGTGTCGCTCCCGAACTCGCGTGAAAGTTCCTGGAAACTGGAGGCGGGAACCTGCCTGGATTCTGCCCTGTTGCCCACCCCGAAGGCGGGGAAGGCTTTCCAGAGGCGCGGGGAGACCGACGACTGGGTGCTTGCGGCTGCGACTCCGGGCTATGCGAATGCGGATTACGAGAGCGGCATACGGGATTGCGGGCTTGCCTCTGTGCGCATACGGCAGGAGGGGGCGGATTCGTCGGTCGGTCGCGTATTCCATGTGGAGGGCTGGCTCACGGGTTGCCCGGGTGCCGACCTGCGGGTTAGGTCGCAGGACTTGTCGGCTGGAGTGTGGTACGAGGATTCCATTGAGGTCGTTGAAAGTTTCCGCCTGGAGCTTATGGCTCGCGGGAGCCTCTGGCTGCACCTCGCGCTCCCCGATGACGAGTACCCGCTGAACAATGTGCTGGATACGCTCCTGCTTGTGGAGGGCCGCTCGCCCCTCGTTGTATCGGAGGTCCATCATTGCCCGCCGGAACCTGTCCCCGAATGGGTGGAAGTCTATAACGCCTCCCGCTCGCCGTTCCCTCTATCGCAGTTGCACCTTTGCGGTAGGGGTGGTACCTGGGGTGGAGCCCTGGATTCCATATCGCCCCTGCAGGCGATTCTCGTTACGAAGGATTCCGCGGAACTGAGGGCGCATCTCGGGTTTGCTGACGTGCGCATCGTGCAGGCACCGATAGGCTACCTCAACAACACGGGAGGTTCGCTATCGCTCTGCCTTGGTTCGCAGGTCGTGGACAGTGTCTCGTGGAGCAAGGGAATGGCGTCGTGCCCCGACGGGTTTAGCCCGTTGGCGGGGGCTCCGGAAAATACCCCAGGCTTTGTCCCGAAGGCGGGTAGCAGGGCCGAGGAACCCTTCACGATGACTCTTTCATCGCGTGTAGTCCGTACGAAGGGTACGCCTCTGCGGGTCCGCGTGGAGGCTCGTGACGATGTGGCGCTTCGCTTGCTGGATTCCGCTGGCCGGGAAATCTGGAAGGGAATTGCTCCCGCAGGTTCGTCCGTCTGGATCGAGGTGCCGGTACGGGAACGTGCCCGGAAGGGCGTGAACTATGTTGCCGCAAGGCTCGGCGATTTCGAAAAGGTGGTGGGAATTGTTCTTCGTCCGTAATTATTCTCGCGTAGTCATTTTCGTCATGGCGCTCTGCTCGTGGGGCGCCTGCTACGATTCTCCTGTCCCGGAGGGCTTTGGTGTTTGGGGTGCCCCGGAAGGGTTGCCTGGCTGGAATACTACTCCGGCAAGGCTTCCCAGTACCACTGTCGGCGCCTCGGGCTACATGCGTACGGGCGATGTCGGCGAATGGGCGCTTTCGGCTGCGGGGGAGTGGCAGATGCGCCGTTTCAGGGGAGCATTTCTCTATGGCTATTACGCTCTTGATTCGCTGTACAGACAGTCCGGTGCGATGCTTGAGTTTTCCCTTTTGTACGGAGCTGTCCTTGCGGGGGCTGGTGCTGGCGTATATGCGGAATGGCTTCCGGGCGATGCCGCATGGCTACGGTATAGGATCAAGGCCGGACTTTCCGGCCGGGCTTTTGGTTTTACTTTGTCTGTGCTATGGTCCGGGTTTACGGACGAAATTCCGGATTACCCCTGGGCGTGCCTATACTGGGAGCCTTCCGGAATATTCTCCGCCTTCGCGCAGACGGACTGGAATACGGTCTCTGTCGGTACGCTTCTCCATCTTGCATGGGGAAATGTCGAAACTTCTTACAGGTTTCCCGGATTTGCCTTTGCCTTCGGGGTCAGTTTCGGCATTGGCGGGTTTTCTGCCGGCATAAACCACGGCTCGTCGGGCTCAATGCCCGGCTGGAACAGTGTATGGCTCGAGAAAAGGTTGAAAAAACGCGAGAATTTCGACTGACCCGTATACCTTTGCCCGTTATTTTGTTTATCTTGGGGGTATGGACAAAACGCTTCCTGTTGCTGACCTGGGGATGGACTGGGTCATCGTTCTTGCTTTCCTGAGCGTCATCTTGCTGGTGGCGTTCTGCATTTCGGTTTTCTTGCTCCGCGAAGGCATCCGCAAGCAGCAACTCTACGAGTTCTTCCCCGGAAGCGTGAACGAGTTTATTGTCGTGTTTTCGCGTAGACTCGAATTTATTTACGGCCTCCCGATGTACATGTCCGACCCGCTTTTCCGTTGGCTTAGTTCCGGCAGTACGTTCCAGGACCTGCTGGGGTCGAAGGACTGGGCGAGGATGAAGTTGTACTTTGACGAGGTGGAAAAGCACCAGAACATGTCCTTTGTCTTTTCGCACGAGCTCGAACCGAGTACGAACGGCGAGAGGGGGCGTACGCAGTGGTACGAGATGAAGACCGTGCTGGAATACGTCTCGGTTCAGGAATTTCACTATGTGTGCTTTATCAAGAACATATCGAAGGAAAACGAGAACCGCAAGGAACGCGAGAGGATCCAGGCGCGCCTCGACAACCTGTTGCAGAACACGGGAGACTTTCTCTGGAATTATGAGGTGGAAGACCGCCGGTTCAAGCTGCTGACACCTCTTATGGATGAGGAACACCGCGTGGTGCCGCAGTCCACGGGGTATGTCGATATCCGCAAGATTATGCCGGAGTCCGATATCGAACTCCTGAATTCTATCCTGAATGCCCGCGTGAAGGATTACCATACCTTTGGTTCCCGCGGCGACCCGTTCGAGACCATCAAGGTCCGCCTTTACGGGCCCGACAAGACGCTTGTCTGGTATTGCTTCCGCGGCCGCCTCGTGACTGACGAGGAGAACAGGCTCGTATTGCAGGGCTCTGCCCGCCGTATGGACATGGTGCTCGACAACCCGGTTTTCGGTGACGGAAGCGACAAGGATTCCATGCTTTCGGCCGCACTTTCGTTCCCCGACGTCCGCATTTTCTGGGTGGACAGGGATTTCAATATTCAGGGCTGCAACCAGTCTTTCGCGACGGATTTCCAGATTATGAATCCGAAGGATATTTACGGGAAGTGCCTCGATACGGTCGTGAACCGGAAGATTCTCCCATATATGACGAAACTCATTTCGGATGTTTTCGACAGCGGGCGTAGTACCGCATGGAAGGGAAGTTTCTTGCAGTCCGACAAGTTGCTGATGTTCAATGCCGTTCCCATCAGGTCGAAGGACAACATGACGCATACGGCGCTTGGCGTGTACATGCTTTTGGACAAGAGCGATTTCTCGGACGAAGTTATTGAAACCTGATTTTTGATTAGAAGAGGACTATATGAAAAAAGCATTTGGACTAGTAATTTGCGCGGCTTTCATGCTCATGGCCTGTAATGAGGCCAATGCAGAAAAGAAGGCCGCTCCGGTACAGAACGCAAAACCCGCTGCAGAGCAGCCCTCTGCCCAGCAGGCCGCTCCGGCACAGGAGGCCCCGAAGGCCCAGATTACGAACATCGACTGGGCGAAGGCTCTCGAGATGCAGAAGGCTGGCGCCGCCCTTATCGACGTGCGCACTCCGGGTGAGGTTGCTGAAGGCACCGCTCCGGGTTCCGTGAACATCCCGCTGCAGGAAGCAGCCCAGCGTATCGCCGAATTCCCGAAAGACAAGGACCTGCTCATTTTCTGCCGCAGCGGAAAGCGTAGCCTTGCCGTTTCGCAGTTGCTGATCGATAACGGATTTGAACGTGTGTTCAACGTGGTCGGTGGCTTCATGGCGTTCCCGAAGAACTAATGATTACAAACTACATGCGGCTTGCGCTAGAGCAGGCGTTTTTCTCCATCGGGGTTAGTCGGCCTAACCCTGCCGTAGGTGCCGTTGTCGTGAAAGACGGCATCGTGGTGGGGAGGGGGCGGACGCAGAGCCCCGGGAACGCGCATGCCGAAGTGATGGCTCTGCGTGACGCGGGCGAACTTGCCCGCGGCGCGGCCATATTCGTGACTCTTGAGCCCTGCTGCCACTATGGCCGCACGCCCCCCTGCACCAAGGCGATTATCGACGCTGGTATAGCGAAAGTCTTTTTCGCGCATGCAGACCCGAACCCTCTGGTACGCGGCAAGAGCCGGAAAGTTCTCGAAGATGCCTGTATCGAGGTCCACGAAGGCGTGGACGCCTGTATCGCTGCCTGTGTTGAAGAAATCCCGGAAGGTTGCGGTGATAGCGCGAGGAACGGTTGCCGCGTTTTCGGCTACGGGACAAAGTCCGCGCAGTTTAATGCGTCGCACAATAAAGCGCTTTCTGAAATGGAAATCGAAGGCAGCTCTGTCTTTGCTGAAATTGAACATTACTTCGAAGCGTACGATTACTTTGTCACCAACAAGAAAACTTTTGTCGAAGTAAAGTCCGCAGTTTCGGAATGCGGGTTTATCGCATGCCGCGATGCACAGGGCTTCAAGCATCCGCTTAGGATTACGGGCCAGGGAGCCAATTGCTGGAACCATGAACTGCGCGCCATGAGCGACGCCATCCTCGTGGGGACGGGAACGCTCCTTGTGGATAACCCTTCCCTGAGTGTCCGGTATGCGGCGGGAAATAGCCCCGTAAAGGTTGTGTGGGCCGGTCATCATGTATTTTCTACGGATGAAACCTGTAATCTGAAGGTGTTTGCTGAACAAAGTGCCGATGGCACCAGGCCGACGCTTGTCTATTCGCTTGTGGATCAGCCTACGTTGATTTCTATGGCCGAGTGCATGCGCCTGCATGCGGAATCGTTTGCCGGTGCATGGAGTGAAATGCTGCAGGACCTGTATCGCCGCGGGATGCACCGCCTTATGGTGGAACCTGGAGCCAGGCTTGCCTCGCTCCTGTTCGAAAACGAGGGGGCGCCGCTGTGGAACCGCCTCGACCTTTGGCGTTCCACCGATCCCTCTGTCGATTCTTCTATCGAAGGTGTCGCGATGCCGCAACTGCCTGACGCATGTGTTGCGCGTGAATCCGCGATGATTGGCCCCGATGTGCTGACGGTCTTTTACCCATCCGCCTAAAGGCGCTGAAAAAACTAGAACAGCATCTTCACGCCGATTGCAATCAGTATGATCCCCGCGATAATCTCGGGAATTTTTGTCTTGAAGCGCCTTGCGGCATGGCGCCCGAGTTCGTAGCCTACAACGCCCATGATAAAGCTTGCGAGTGCGATTGCCGATGTGGCAAGCACCATGTTGGCCTTGATGAAGGCAAACGAGATGCCGACAGCGAAGGCGTCGATGCTTGTTGCTACCGAAAGGAGCAATATGTTTGCGATGGTGAGGTTCTTTGCGGCGATTTGCTCACCTTCGGCTTCACCCGCATCCCCGTGGATGGCGCTCCATATCATGCGCCCGCCCAGTATGCAGAGGATGGTACAGGCAATCGGGGTGCCGATGGCATCGAACCACCGGTCGGCAAAGCTCCCGAGGAAGTACCCGAGGAGCGTCATGCCGCCCTGGAATACGCCGAAACTCACCGCCTGGAGCATCGCACGGCTATAGCGGATGCCCGACTTGGAAAGCCCTGTGGCGATGGCGACCGCGAAGCAGTCCATCGCCTCGACAATCGCGATAATTATGATTTCTATAATACCCATTCTCTAATACATCATGCCCGTCGGGTCCTATCGGCCTTTGGCCTCCAGGATGACAGGGGTTCTTATTTATCGCGTAAATTTATACCTTCCGAGCAAGTCGAAGTACCTTGCCTTCGGCGAAACCTTTGCTGGTGTGCAGCGCTTCTGGATTGCCGTGGTCCCTTCGTCTTTCACAAAGAAGAATTCGCGCAAGTAATATCCCGTAGATGATTCTTCTAGATATTTTAGCATATAACCGTTATCTGTATTGATTATCTCTATGGTCTCATATAGTTCTGGCTTGTCGTCTTCCATTCTGTATTCGTAGCATTTTAATTCATTTGTGGAATCGCCAACCGTAAAACTTATTTCGGGTCTAGAATTTTCAGAATCATAATCAAAAACATATTTTTCGAATAAAGTATCGTTTGAGAAAAAAAATTCTTGAAAGGAATGGTCTTGTTCATCCAATGCGGATATATACGAGTCCGTTATTTTTACTATAGTGGAACTTTCAAATTCTCCATCGGAATAAATTTTCTCTTTAAGTACGATTGTATCACCCGAAGCTTCTTGAAAAAAGACAAATTCTGAACCTTTGCCAGAAAGTTTTGTTTCATCGATATTCCAATAGTAATGAGTAGTTCTGAGGCTTTCTCCGTCCATAGGGTCCATAACTAAGCTATCAAGTTTCCCGTTGGTATAATACAGTTTATGGGACCAGGGATTTTCTTTATAATAGTTTTCCATGAAATAAGATGAGTCGTGATAGGCTTCACCTTTTTTGATATCCAATGATCCCTTGGAAAGTTTAAACACCGCCTCCGTACAGGAGTTTGCTGCGGCAAACCCCGCTAAAAGCAGTAGGCAGAATAAGAAATTCTTCATTTGTGTCTCCTTTGAGGCTCAAATATAGAACCTTTGGCGCAAATTGGGCGCGAATTGTGCTATATATCACGTTGGAATGTGCGCCAGGCCTTTCGGTTTCCCCCTTCTTTCAATAAAAACTTATTTTATTGAAAATTCTTCGCGGAGGTTCACGATGAAGCATTTCATTTGTAATCCGATGGCATTCGTGCTCCTTGTCGGTTCGCTCGCTTTTGCTCAGGCCGATCTCGCCGAGCCTAGCGCTAATGAAGAAGCGGCCTTTGCTGAATTGGAGAGTGAAACCGGGGGTGCCGAAAATTCCGGGTATACGGCCGATGCGACAGTGAAGGAATCTTCGCCGGTAACGGAGGCGCCCGCAAAACCGAAAGAGGAGACCTGGGAGGATGCCTGGCAAAAACGCCGGTATAATGTCAGTTTCTTTGTGGGATTTTTGCCGTTCACTGCAATTATTGAGGCTTTTGTCCACGATGAGGACGAGGAACCCGATGTTACGGCGTATTCAGTAGCGGTGGGCTGGGAACTGTTCTATTTGATGGAAGTCAGCCTTATGGCAAACTATACGACTGTTGCCGGACATGCGCTGTTCACGGTTACGCCGAGAATCAAGTTGAATTATTTGAATTTCAAGTACTTCAGACTATATTCCTATTTTGGCCTCGGCGGTATATTCTGGGATGGTGGAAGCTACCTTATGTTCAATTTTGCTTTGCTGGGTGCCGAAATCGGTGGGCCGATTTCCTTGTTCTTCGAACATGGCTGGGGCCAAGTTGGCATGCTCACGATGGGCGTTAAGTTCGCATTTTAGCGCTTAGCCGAATGTCTCGAGTGTCACTTCGCGTTCGTTTTCCGAGACAATCTCAATATTTATCTTATGCGTGATGTCGCCCGTTTCGCCCTCGAGGCGTTCGGGCCATTCTATTAGACTGATTCCTTTTGCAAGGTAGTCGTGGTCAAAGCCGACTTCGTACAGTTCCGTGCCGGGTTCGAGGCGGTACAGGTCGAAGTGGAATATTGTCGGGTCGTTCGGGTATTCGTGCAAGATGGTGTAGGTGGGGGAGCAGACTGCGCCCTCGAAGCCGAGTCCTTTGCAGATGCCGCGGCTCATCACCGTCTTGCCGGCACCGAGGTTGCCGTACAGGGCGACCATGTCGCCCGCCTTGAGCGACTTGCCGAATTCAACGGCCCAGTTGTAAGTCTCTTCTTCGCTCTTGAAAATCACAGCTTGTCCTTGAACTGCTCGTACGTGAACTTGTGCAGCAGGTGGAACTTGCCTTCCAAATCGAACTTGCCGATGCTCGGGTGCCTTACCCCGTTGAAGAACGTGGTCTTTACCATGGTGTAGTGGATCATGTCCTCGAAGATAACCTTGTCGCCGACCTTGAGTGGATCGTCGAAAGAGAAGTCCCCGAGCTGGTCGCCGGCAAGGCAGGAACAACCTGTTAATTTGTATGTAAATTTCTTTTCGCCGGGCATGCCGGAGCCCGTGACCATGGGCCTGTAGGGCATTTCCAGGCAGTCGGGCATGTGCGCACTGACCGAGACGTTCAGGATGGCGATGTCCACTTCGTTGTGGACGATATCTTCGACCGTGGCCACGAGTTCGCCCGTTTGCCAGCCGACGGCTTCGCCGGGTTCCATGATGACTTGCACGCCCGGGTGCCTTTGCATGAAATCCTTGAGGATGCGTACGAGCTCGTCGCGGTGGTAATCCTTGCGTGTAATGTGGTGACCACCGCCGAAGTTCACCCATTTCATCTGGTCGATGTACTTGCCGAAGTGCTTCTCGAACGCCTGCAGCACGCCTTCGAGGGCGTCGGCGTCCTGCTCGCACAGGGCGTGGAAGTGCAGTCCCTCAATCCCGTCCAAGAGTTCCGGTTTGAACTCCTTTTCGGTGACCCCGAGCCTGGAATACTTGCCGCACGGGTTGTACAGGTCCGTCTCGACGGTCGAAAATTCAGGGTTCACGCGGATGCCCGCGCTTACTCCGGCCTTGAGGGTCTTCTCCCTGAAGCGCTCCCACTGGCTAAAGCTGTTGAAGCTGATGTGGTCGGCGAGCGAGAGGATTTCGTCGATTTCGTCGTCGGAATAGACAGGCGCGAATACGTGGACTTCCTTGTTCATCTCCTCGCGGGCGAGCTTCGCCTCGTTCAGGCTCGATGCCGTGGCTCCGCGCAGGTACTTCCCGATGAGGGGGAAGGACCTCCAGAAACTGTACCCCTTGAGGGCGCAAATGATGTGCACTCCGGTCTTTTTCTGGATATCGTCCAGAATTTCCATGTTTTTGACGAGTCTTTTTTCGTCCAGGACGAAGCAGGGACTGGGGACTTGGGTGTAATCGAGCATGCCACAAATATAAAATTGTTGGACTAATTTGTGTAGTATGCTTTTTTTGCCGTTTTTTTTGGATTTAGGGGTCTTTTTTTTTATCCTTTAACTAAATTTATTACGATGATTTTGTCTATACATAAGTGCTTTTTTGCAGCGTTCATATCCCTAGCATGCGCCGGGGTGTCTTTTGCTCAACAACCTGTCGATTCTGTTGTCGCATCCCGTGGGGCGCAGGCGACTCTCGACGAGATGATTCAACACAAGCTGGATTCACTGAACAGCGCTAGCCAGTCCAGTGCGCCGAAGCTCAACTCCGATAGCCTTGCCAAGGTGAAGGCGGACAGCGTGCGCAAGATGATCCAGGCTGGCAAGTATGTCCAGCGAGCCAAGTATGACAAGAGTAACTTCGACCACTGGAAGGTCGATACGCTTTTCCAGAAGAAGGTGAAGGACATGGTCTACGGTGTGTGGCGCACCCCGATTGTGGCTCATGGTCATGCCTTCCGCGATGCAGAACTCGTGTTCAATATGAACGATACGCTCGATGGCGCAACCCGCACGTATTCTTCGGCAGACCGCTACCAGAAGACGGGCGACTACGCCTACAAGGCTCGCTACCGTTTTGATAATGATACCTCGATGGTTACCCGTGAGGTGTTCCGCGACCGTCAGGTTATCCGCTGGGACTACGTGACCTTCAGGGTCGCTGGCGATACGCTCAAGCACAACCTGAAAAAGCTCGAGTTCCGCGACCTGAACGACAACTGGCTCAACGCCCTCCAGGGGTTCGAGAACGTTCCTCCCGAGAACTATATCCGAGACGAGAAGGCTTCCGTAGACTTGAAAAAAGACGACAAGTCTAAGGCCAAATCCAAGAAATAGGGACGCGCATGAAACGCATCGCACTCTGCTTCGGAATGATTTCCGTTGGTGTCTTGGTGTTTTTTGCGTGGACTTTGGTATCCGGTCCGGTGGATGTTTCCCTGCGCGATTTGGCGCTTGCGGTTCTTGATCCGGACAATGCTGAACCTTTCCATTCCAGAATTTTGTGGGAACTGCGGTTCCCTCGTGCCATGGCAGCCGTGCTTGCCGGTGTGGCGCTTTCGGTCTCGGGTCTCTGCCTGCAGACCGTTTTCCGCAATCCCCTCTGCGGGCCATATGTCCTGGGCATCAGCAGCGGAGCGAGTCTCGGCGTGGCGGTAGCGCTTCTTGCCGGGTTCGGTTTCGGAGCGCTCGGGGTTCTGGGGGCGGCCTCTATCGGTGCGATCCTTGTAACCCAGGTGGTCCTGGTCCTTGCGTCCAGGTTCAGGAATAGTTCCGTCCTCCTTGTGGCTGGGCTTCTCGTGGGCTATTTTGTGAATGCGCTCGTGAACGTGCTTGTGTCGGGGGCCGATGCCGAGAGCCTGCAGGTGTATGTTTCCTGGGGGCTCGGGAGTTTTGGGCGGCTCACGCTTGGGGCTGTTCCCGGCTTTGCCATTGCAGTCCTTGTCGGGCTTGTGCTGGTGGTGAGTTCGATGCGCTACCTGAACGCCATTCACATGGGCGATGACTTTGCGCGCGGGCTCGGCGTGCGTGTTGGGCGTTCGCGCATCTGCGTGCTGCTCGGCTCGAGCATCCTTGCCGGTGCTGCGACTGCCTACTGTGGCCCGGTGGCGTTTATAGGTATTGCCGTCCCGCACTTGGCCTTTATGCTTTTCCGCACAACGAACCACCGTGTGCTATTGCCTGCGGCATCGCTGTGTGGCGCTCTCCTTGCGCTTGTCGCTGGGCTTTTCCCGGTGTCGGTGCCACTCAATGCGGTGTTGAGCATTATAGGCGTTCCTGTTATTTTGTATGTACTCCTGCACGGCAACCGGAACGGGAGGGCTCTATGATGAACGTGCTTGACGTGCGTGGGTTACAGTTCGGGTATGCAGGCATAGACAATGCGTTTGCGTCGGCGTTTGATTTCGGTTTGGAAGCGGGCGAGGTCGTTGCCCTGATGGGCGAGAACGGTTGCGGCAAGAGCACGCTCCTGAAAGTCCTCGCTGGCCTGTTGCCCCCGCTTGCAGGCAATGTCGAAATTTGCGGCAAGGATGTCTACGACCGCAAAGGTGGCTGGAGCCTGATGGAACTTTCGAAGAAGGTCGCGCTCGTGCGCATGGGCGTGCAACCGCCTGACCGCATGACAGTGCTAGAGTTTGTTGGCCTTGGCCGCACGCCTTATTCGGGAATTCTCGATGGCCGGAGTAGGGAAGACGAGCGCGTGATTGTTGAATCGATGCGCCTGCTCGACGTTGAAAAGTTTGCAAGTCGCCCGGTCGCGGAACTGAGCGACGGCGAACGCACCCGAGTGTACCTGGCCGAGGCCGTGGCCCAGCAGGTAGACGTGATGCTCCTGGACGAGCCGAATGCGTTCCTGGATATCCCGCGTAGCCATGCGCTGTTCCGCACGCTCAAGGAACTTGCGGTTTCGCGCAAGATGGGCGTCGTGGTGTCGACACATTCCATAGAGTATGCGGAAACCTATGGCGACCGCATTATGGTCGTGAACGGCGGGCGTGTGCGTGTGTCGCCTGCCGGCAGTGCGCGCGCCGAAGGCCTTTTGGATTGGGCGTTCGCGCCTGCTACTTGAGATTCTTTACATTGATGCCGAGGCGGGAGAGCCTGTTGTACAGCGTGGTACGCAGTAGGCCCATGCGTTCGGCGGCGAGGCTTATGGAGCCGTCGCATTCGCGGATTTTCGCCTTGAGGAACTCGCGTTCTTCATCCAGTTGTTTTTCCTGGAATTGTAAGTAACTTTTGATTTCGGAATTTGCCGTGCCTTTGCCCTGGTATTGCGGGTGCGAGGCCATTTCCTCGATTTGCAGGTCATCTGCCGTAATGGTGCCGGGGTCGGTGAAGCAAAGTGTGCGCTGGATGACGTTTTCGAGTTCGCGGATGTTGCCGGGCCAGTCGTGCGCCTCGAGCTTTGCGAGGGCGTCGGACGAGAGTGTGTACGGTTCACCTGCGGGTGCGTACTGGCGGATAAAGTAGTTGGCCAAATCTTCGACGTCTTCCTTGCGTTCGCGCAGGGGTGATAGCGATACCGGGATAACGTTCAGCCGGTAGAAGAGGTCTTCGCGGAAGCGTTTTTCGGCGATTTCTTCGCGCAGGTCGCGGTTTGTTGCCGCAATAATGCGCACGTCGATATGGCGAGTCTTGTTGGCGCCGATGGGGCGGATTTCCTGGTTCTGGATAACGCGCAGCAATTTGACCTGGGCGTGCAGGGGCATGTCGCCGATTTCGTCCAGGAATATGGCACCGCCGTTTGCGTCTTCAAAGAGCCCGATGCGTTCGTTCTGCGCTCCGGTAAACGCGCCGCGCGTATGCCCGAAGAGTTCGCTTTCGAAAAGCGTGTCGGGAATGGCGCTGCAGTTCACGACGACGAACTTGTCGTACATGCAGGCGATGGCGCGGGCCACGAGATCCTTGCCGACGCCCGATTCTCCCTGGATGAGTACGGGGCCTGTGTGCAGGATGGCGCGTTCTACCGTTTTGCGGAGCTTCTTCATCGATTCGCTTTTGCCTACGAGGTGGCTCATGCGTTCGGTGAATATGCGGCGTGCGCTCTGGATTTCCTTGAGCTTTGCAATCTTGCTCATCAGGTGCAGGCGAAGCGCCTCGACCGAGAGCAAAATGTCGTAGAGGTTGCCGGGAATGCCGGAATATTTTTCCGGATTTTCTGCGTAGGCGAGGATCATTGAGTCAGGGGCGAGAGAACGCACGCGCGCGAGCGCGGCGATACTTTCGTCCTGGAAGGAATCCAGGTCCCAGATAACTATAGATGCGATTGGAGTATTGGGTGTGGCGTCGCTATGTGTTTCTACCGAATAGTCCACAGAGGAAAGAACGTCCAGGATGAACGAGGACGTGTCTGTTTCCTTTGTGAAGAAGTCGATAGAGGACATCGCGTGCAGCGCTTATTTCCCGAGTTCCTTGCTGCGCTCGGTGCCTGCGACTACGGCCTTGATGAGGCTCGAGCGGAATGCGCCTTCTTCGAGGGCGTTCACGCCTGCAATCGTCGTGCCGGCGGGCGAGCATACCATCGCGCAGAGGTCGCTCGGGCTCTTGCCCGACTGCTTCACGAGCTCGACGCTGCCTTCGATGGTACCGAGGGCGAGCTTGAGGGCCACGTCGCGGGTGAGGCCGGCTTTCACGCCACCGCGGGTGAGGCCTTCGATGAATTCGAAAACGTAGGCGGGGGCACTACCGGAAAGTCCGGTGACGGCGTCCATCAGCGATTCGGCGACGCGGCAGGTGACTCCGATGTTCCCGAAGATTTCTTCGGCAATCTTGAGCGTGTCTTCGGAGACGCCGTCTGTGGCGAGTGCCACGGTGCCCTTGCCGACGGTGAGCGGTAGGTTCGGCATCACGCGGAGCACCTGGTTCTTGGCGCCGAGCACGTCGGTAAGGCTCTTGCGGGCAACGCCGGCCATGATGCTCACGAACGTCTTGGTACCCTTGATGGCCTTGACGGCGTTCTTCCATTCGGCAGCGACCAGCTTGAAGATCTGCGGCTTCACGCAGAGGAAGGTCACGTCGGCCTTCTTGACGCCTTCGGCGAAGTTCTTGACGCGCACGCAACCGAGGGCGTTTACTGCTTCGGCAGCCTTGTCGCTCGGGTCAAAGAAGAAAATGGATTTCGGGTCGGTTTTGGCGTTCAGGAGCCCGCGGAGGATTGCCCCGCCCATGTTGCCTGTGCCTGCAAAGAAAATTTTCTGTTTCATGTTCATATCCTTTTAAAACCTTTGTGCTATACGAAATGCGTAATAACCAATTAGTCATTTCACATTCCACATTTCACATTTGAATTTATCCGTTCATCGAGTAAAGGAAATCCTTGTTGGTTTCGAATACCTTGAGCTTGTCGCGCATGAATTCCATGATTTCCACTGTGGTCATGTCCTGCAGGTAACGGCGCAGGATCCAGACGCGGCGCAGTTCCTCGTCGGTAAGCAGGAGCTCTTCCTTGCGGGTGCCGGACTTGAAGATATCGATGGCCGGCCAGATGCGCTTTTCGGCGATACGGCGGTCGAGCACGAGTTCCATGTTGCCTGTACCCTTGAATTCTTCGAAAATCACTTCGTCCATGCGGCTGCCCGTTTCGATAAGGGCCGTGCCGATGATGGTGAGGCTTCCGCCGTTCTCGATCTTGCGGGCTGCGCCGAAGAATCGCTTGGGGCGCTGCATGGCGTTCGCATCCACACCGCCGCTCAAGATCTTGCCGGAGTGGGGGATGACAACGTTGTTCGCACGGGCAAAACGCGTGATGGAGTCGAGCAGGATTACGACGTCGTTGCCGTGTTCCACGAGACGCTTGGCCTTTTCAAGTACCATGTCGGCCACCTTGATGTGGCGCTCGGGCGGCTCGTCGAACGTAGAGGCGAGCACTTCGGCCTGGACGTTCTTGCCCAGCTTGGCGGCTTCGTCCTTGAGGCGGTCGATGAGCTTGCGCATTTCGGTCACTTCTTCGGGGCGTTCGTCGATGAGGAGGATCATCAACTTCACTTCCGGGTGGTTCGTGGTGAGCGCCTGCGTCACGTTCTGCAAAAGGACCGTCTTACCTGTACGCGGAGGGGCGAGGATAATGCTGCGCTGGCCCTTGCCGATAGGCGTGAACAGGTTCATGATGCGCGTGCCGTATTCGTCCTTTTTCCATTCGAGATTCAATTTCTCGACCGGGTGAATCGGGGTCAGGTATTCGAATGCCACGCGGCGCTTCGTCTTTTCGGGAGATTCGAAGTTCACCGTGTCGATGCGCATCAGGGCGAAATACTTCTCGCCTTCGCGTGGTTGGCGAACCTGGCCCGTGATGGTGTCGCCCATCTTGAGGTCGTAGCGGCGGATGATGTTACGGCTGATGTAGATGTCGTCAGGGCCGGCGAGGTAGTTGTGGTCGGGGTTACGGAGGAACCCATGGCCGCCTTCCGGAATGATTTCCAGCACGCCTTCGGTGTAGATGGGGCTGTCTTCGCCGGAGATGGCGCTCAGGATGCTGTACACGAGCGCCTGCTTGCGCATGCGCTTGAAGTCCTCGATGCCGAGTTCTTCGGCGCGCTGCTGCAGTTCGAACATCGGGAGCCCGCGGAGTTCGCGCCACTTGGCGCGTGCGGCGGCCACCTTCTCGGGGTCAGGAGGCGGCAACTGGATGCTTTCGTCAATGAAATCGTCTTGCGGAAGGTTCCTGTTATGGCGGTTCTTGAACTTATTGAACTTGTTGAACTTGTTGTTGTTCTGGTTGTTGTTGTTGTTGTTGTTGTTGTTGCGCTGGCCGTTTTGATTATAGTTGTTGCCGTTGTTATTGCGCTGCTGGTTGTTCTGGTTGTTGCCGTTGTTGTTCTGGGGGTTGGCATCAGCGGCGGCGGCCTGGGCGCCAGCATCGCCTGCGTTGGCGGGCTTCATTTCGGGCGCGGTAGCATTTTGTGCGGCCTCGGACTGGCGAGCCTCGTTCTGTTTCTTTTCGGTGCCGTTGGCTTCGCGCGGGGTTACGTCTGCTTTCTTCTCGCTAGCGGCTTCTGCCTTCGGGGCGGGTGCTTCGGAGGGTGCGACTTCTACTTTGGGGGAATCTTCGTGGGCGGCTTCTTCGCCGGCCTGCTTCTTGGGGCGTCCACGGCGCTTGCGCGAGGAATCCGCTGCGTCCACGCCCGGAATGGGCTTGGCTAGGTCGCCCAATTTTTCATAATCTATCGATGCGTTAATATCAATGCTGTCGGAAAGGAGTTGCGGCTCTTCCTGAACCTTCTTTTGTCTAGGCACGTTTCGTTCCTTTGGCTATGAGTGAGGTGTTTAAACTTTTATTTTCTTGAAAAATGTAAAAAGGGAATAAAAAGAAAAATCCCTTCGATTTATTTATGAATTGGAAATAAGGATTCCCTTGGAATCGTTCATAAAATACAAAAAAATTCCCACTTTGTCAAAAAAAAGTGTGCCTCCAAATGTTTTTGAAAAATGCTATATTAATAATGTGGATTCATTAGACCGCGTTTTTGTCGCACTGGGCAGCAATCTTACGCCGCGATTCCGTAGGCTAGCCGAAGGAAGGGATATGCTTTCGCGTATTTCGTCGGGTGGCTGGATGGAAAGCCCTATTTACGAGACTCCTCCGGTAGGACCGGAAGGACAGGGCCCGTATTTCAACCAGGTCGTGAGCTTTTGGTACGATGGCGATCCGAAGCGCCTGCTCCATTATCTTAAGGGGGCTGAACTTGTGCTCGGTCGCAAGCCCCGCGGGCACTGGAATTCCCGCGAGATAGACCTGGACCTGCTTTACTTTGGTAACAGGGTTATGGCCGGACGCCCGACCATCCCGCATATCGAAATCCCGAACCGCCAGTTCGTGCTCGTTCCGCTGAACGACATCGCTCCCGATTGGGTCGACCCGCTCAGCAACTGCACCATGAAGGACTTGCTTTCGCAGCTCCTCCAGAAAGAAGGGAAAATCGAATTCCGTACCATCACAGCGGAGGAACCGTAATGCTTACTGACAAGGGTGTACATTTTCTCGCCATTGAAGGTGTCATCGGGGTTGGCAAGACCTCGCTTGCGCGTATCATCGCCGAACGCTGGAATGCCCTCTGTATCGAGGAGAATTACCAGGACAATCCGTTCCTCGAAAAATTCTACGAGAATCCCGAACCCTACGCGTTCCAGACCCAGTTGTTCTTTTTGCTGGAGCGCCACAAGCAGTTGCAGCATTCCGCGCTCCAGAGCGACCTGTTCCACGACTTGCTCGTGAGCGACTACACGTTCGACAAGGATGCCATCTTTGCCGCCCAGAACCTTTCGGATAGCGAGTTCGCCATGTATGAGCAGGTATCGAAGGCCATCGAGCACGAGATTCCTCGACCGGACATGGTCGTGTACCTGCAGGCGAGCATCCCTACACTCCTTTCGCGCATCAAGAACCGTGGCCGCCCGATGGAAAAATCCATAGAAGGCAGCTACCTCAAGGGCTTGCAGGCCCGTTACGACCTGCATTTCTGGCACTACCCGCATGCGCCCGTCCTTATCATCAACACGGATCACATCGACTTTGTGCATAACGAGAACCACTTGAAACTGGTGCTCGATGCCATCGAATCGTGTCCCCGCCAAACGACTTATTTTGTTCCAGAAGGTAATTAAGAAGGTTATATGCAAATCATAAAGTCAATCGAAACTCTTCGCGAAACGCTAAGACCGCTTGCGAAAGAGGGTAAAACAATCGGTCTCGTTCCGACGATGGGTGCGCTCCACGAAGGTCATGGCGCCCTCATCAAGGCCTCGGTGAAGGATTGTGATATTACGGTTGTCAGTGTGTTTTTGAATCCAATCCAGTTCGGCAAGAACGAAGACCTGGACAAGTACCCCAAGCGCCTCGAGGCCGATGCCAAGCTTGCGGAATCCTTGGGTGCAGATTTCGTGTTCGCTCCGACCGTGAAGGAAATGTATCCGGATGGCGACCCGCTTACCATGGTTCGCGACGAAACCCTCGAAAGCCTTTATTGTGGCGCCTACCGCCCGGGCCACTTCCGTGGCGTGTTGACTGTTGTTTCTAAGCTGTTCCTCATCACCAGGGCAAACCGCGCCTACTTTGGCGAAAAGGATTACCAGCAGGTGTTCCTCATTGAACGCATGGTGAAGGATTTGAACTTTGATATCGAAATCCACCGCGTGCCAATCGTGCGCGAGGCTTCGGGGCTTGCACTCTCGAGCCGCAACGAATACCTCTCCGAAGAAGAACGCGTGCAGGCTCTCGGCATTTCTACTGGCCTGAAGGAAGCGAAGGCCGCTTTCCTCGCCGGCGAAAAGGGCGTGGCGAAACTTCGCGATATCGTGGTGAAGTCGATTCTCTTGAACCGCGGTCAGGTGCAGTTTGTCGAGGTCGTGAACCAGAAGGACTTGCAGAAGTTCTCCGGCGTGCTGAAGTCTTCGGACAAGGCCGTCATCCTGGTTGCAGCCTTCTTCGGCAAGACCCGCCTTATCGACAATATCGAACTGAATTAATTATTTACTTGTTGCTGTAAACACGCCGTCCCACGTTTCGCCCGGTGCCACGGGCGGGTTCTCGCGGTAGGCGATGCAGCGCTGGATATACACGAGGCTCGGACAGGTCTTGCTTCCCGGGTCGCGTTCTGGCAGGTGCGGTTCAAATTCGAGGCACTGCGTGAAGAGTTCCTGCGCCTTGTCCCAGTCCATGGCGAGGTAGGCCTCGCGCGCCTGTTCCCAGATTTCGACTAGTTTGTTCAAGGTGTCGCTGTTTTCGCAGTCGGATTTTGCAAGGAGTTCGAATGTCTTTACGGGCAGGCTCTTGCCCACGACGCGTATGGTGTCGAGTGAACGGTAGATGAACAGGCCCGGTTCGAGATGCTTCTGCGTGTCTTCGCTAATTTGTATGTACGCTCCGTATTGCTTGGCGGCACTCTCGAGTCGGGCGGCAAGGTTCACGGCGTCGCCCATCATGGTGTAGTTCTTGCGCATGGTGGATCCCATGTTGCCTGTCACGATATCGCCAGAGTTGATGCCGATACGCATGTGCATGTCGTGCACCACCTTCGGCCACTTGTCGCCTTCCGATGTCCATTTCTTGCGGAGTTGCATGAGCTTGCTCTGCATGTCGCATGCTGCGCTGCAGGCGCTCTGCGCGTGGTTCTCGAGCGGCATGGGCGCTCCGAAGAACGCGATGATGGCATCGCCTTCGTACTTGTCGAGCGTTCCCTTGTTGCTCAATAGTGTGTCCGTCATTGCGGTGAGGTATTCGTTCAAAAGGTCCACGAGTCGGCTCGGGTCGCCAATCTTTTCGGAGAATGTGGAGAAGCTTGCGATGTCGGTAAAGTATGCGGTGATGTTTGATTTTTCGCCGCCTAGGGTCGGCATAATCTCGTTGTTCACCATTTCGTCAATCAGTTCGGGAGAGATGTATTGCTTGAATGCTCCGTCGAGGAATCGCTTTTCCTTGTTTTCGTAATAGAACTGGACAATCAATGCGGCTATGTTGGTGAGCAGCATGGCGAGCAGTTGCTTGGAACAGCCGATGTAGAGACCATCCTGGAAGTAACGGAAGGCGACAAAGGTGTAGGATCCCATGAGGAGTACGGAAATTGCGATGGATATGTAACTCTTGATGAAGAGGCCGAGCGCCATGCAGAGTATGGCAAGCAGGATGACTATAAGCTGCTGGTTCCTTTCTGCCAGGTTTACGATGTAGTTGTCGTTCAGGATGTTTTGGATGATGGTCGCGTGTATGAGCACGGCGGGGTTGTTTTCTTCGTGCGGGCCCGGCACAAAGTCGAACAGGGCCGGAGCGGCGGAACCGAGGATGAACACCTTGCCCTGGTACATGGCCTGGTCGTGGCGGTTCTTGGTGACATCGTAATAGGAGAGGTGCTGGAACGGGCGGCTTTCCTTGTCCGTATTGAATCGCCCAATATAGTTCACGAGGTAGCGGCCGTAGTTGTCTATGGGAACTCGCTTGATTGGCCCGAAGCGGAATTCCTCGCCGGGTTTTAGGCTGTCGACCTTGCTTTCGTCTATGGCCATGATATCACGGATGACCTTGTCGTTCATGATGGCGAGGTTGGTAAGCCATTTTTTCGAGGTCTTGTCGTAACGGAGGTCGGTGTCGATAGAAAGGTGCTTGGGCTCGTCGATGGGGAAGCGGGAGAGGGAATCGCTGAAGTAGCGGATTGTATTGAGTACGCTTGCCGTGACGATGATTTCCTCGTCGTTGTTCGTGTCGTTGATGATGAACTGGACGTTGGATTCGCTTTCGTTTTCCCTCGTGACGGTTATACCTTCCATGATTTCCTTCTCTTCGCCCTCTTCGATGGTGAAAAAGGAATCGCTGGGAATGGTATTGGCAATGTCGATGAGCAGTTTGGATTCGGTTGCGTCGAGTGACTGACCGTCAAAGAGCGAGAAGAGAATTTCTCCATCCTTGTTCTTGGTGGCGATGACCTTCTTGGTAACGTCTATGATATCGTCGGAGGCGCGTTCCTGCGCGTCCTTGCGCTTGAGGAACTTGCGGAGCTCGAGGAACATCGGGTAGCTGAACTGCGGGTAGGTCGCATGGAACGTGCCTGCCGAATCGCGGTAGATGCCGAACGGCTTGCCCAGCTCGATGTAATGGCCCATCTTGATCTTGACGTTTTTCGGGTCCTGGTGGAACAGGTGGAGGACCGTCATCAGGGACATCGTGGAATACACGCGGCTTGGGACATCTTCGTAGGCGTAGGGGTTCGGGTAGCGGTAAAGCATGGAAACGTGGCGGACCACGCCGTCGTCGTCGGGGTAGGCGTTCACGGAACCCATATATGCGCCGGCATGGGCCAGTTCGGGATAGATGTTGTCAAGCAGGGTCTTGGGTTCTACGTGGGTAATGGAGTCTACCTGCGAGTTTTCGAAGGTAGAACCGAAGCCGAGTTCCTCGGCACGGTCGTATGTCGCGAGCTTTTCCCACACGGACTTGTGGCTGAACGAGGTGGAGTCGTCCATCATGAAGCACGTGATGGCGTTCCCGCTTTTCTTGATCTCCTTGATCATCAGGGAGTCGAAATTGTAGTGCGAGCGGATGTCCGAGAAGAGAGAATCCCACTGGCGCGTCGTATCGATCGTGTTGAGGATTCCGATGGTCTGTTCCGCCTTTTTCTGGCCGAAGTCCGCGCTCTTGAACAGAATATCGAAGCCTATCGCCGACGCTCCGCCTTCGTTAAGGTTCTTGATGACGTTCGCGTGGATAGACCTGTCCCATTCGTTGTAGTTGCCTAGCTTGGTGAGTGCATTCTCGTCGATATCGACAATCATGATGTTGGGCTCGAAACTGTGGCTCATGGACACCTTGCCGTCTTTTTCGAGCTTTTCGAAGGTCTTTCCAGTCTTAATCTTGAAGAATTGGTCGTAGAAGAAGTTTTCCATGTCTTCGGCGGCTGTACGGGCAACATCGATATAGGGATCCTGCGCATTTCCCAAAAGAAGGATGAGGAAAAGGATCATGCTGGTGATGACAACGCCGACAACAATCTTCTTTATCTTTTTCAAGATTTTTTTGTTCATACTTTAAGTATAATAAAAGAATAAATGTATATTTCGGGAGGATTTGCCCTAGGAGCGTATTTTGGCTGCACAGAAAAAGAAAAATTCAAGAAAAACGAGTACGAAAACCAGGGAAAAAGCCCCTGTTGAATCCGATGTCCCATTTTTTGTAGTGCTCGGCGGGTGGTTCCTGGTCGCTGTCGGGCTTGTCCTGCTGCTCGGATGCGTGAGTTCCGTGTATAGCGGCTCGGAAGGGAACTGGCTTGGCCCCTATCTGGGCAAGATTGTTCCCGAACTATTCTCGTTCATATTTGGCAAGTTGCCCGTGGTTGTCTTTACGGTCGCGCTTGTGCTCTGGGGTCTGTTCCTTGCAGTGCGACAACTGCGCGAACGCCTGCTCAGTTTTGCCATCGGTACGGGGTTGCTGACGCTCGATCTTTCATGCCTCCTTTCCCTCAAGAACTACGGCGAGGCCCAGGTGAGCCGCGACGTGATGATGATGAACGGTGGTATCGTTGGGCAGTTCTTTAGCCAGAACATTGCAATTCCCGTGTTCGGAAAGGTGTCGTGCATGGCCCCGCTCCTGGTTTTGCTTGTGGTGCTGGCCCTGATTCTTGTTCTTTCGTTCGGGCTCCGCCCGAGGCATTTTGCGTTTATTGCAAAGGGAATGCGCTGGTTTGTGGGGCTGTTCCGTAAGAAGCCTGCAGAAGAAGAGCCCGAAGACGACGAGTCCGAAGATGACGATGATTCCCGCGAGAGTTCGGCTGAATCCAGACGCAAGGGCATCACTTTCATGGACGATGATACCATCTTTAATGAGCCCGATGGCTACAAGCTTAGGCATCGTGGCAGATTGAAGCCCTTTAGCGCGCGCAAGAACTGGATGGAATCGCCCGACCCGATTTCGCGTGCCGGAGATTTTGATGATACGATAGAACAGGCGCGTGGAGCCTATGGGACACGCGGCCTTGATCCGGATATGCCGACGGATGTTGGGGACGCTGCTCCTGCAGAAACGGCTGCGCCTGAATTTTCGGGCGAGGATCCCGAAATTTTACGTCTGGAACAGCAACTGCGTGAAAATTACAGCAGAATGAGCGCACTCGAAATCAAGGAAATCCGCGACAAGATTGCTGAGATTCGCCGTGCCCGCGAAGAAATCAAGTGGGAGAGCGAACGCAAGGGAAACCTCGTGGTGAAGGGCGCTGTACGTGGACAGCCCAGCGAGGAAATGCCTGCCGCTGCACCGGACGACATGACACGGGTTGCCGGGAATGCGACCGTTGCTGCGGGCGCAACTGTTGAAAGGACGGTTGTTGCCGGCGAAGAGACGCGTTTGGCTCCGGACGATGTAAATGCGGAAGACTTGGTTGCCGGAACTGCAGTGGGTCGTGAAGGCGACGTTGTCGGTGGTAATGACGATGATGACACGTTTATGCCCGAGATTGTCTCGAGCGACGAGGTGGAGCAGGACCCGACATACGAGGCCCCGAACCAGATTGGAACATCCTCTTCGGGCACGACGTTTACGGGCGGTGCCGCAAATGGTATTCCGCAGCCTGATCCGACGGTACATTACGACCCGTATCGCATTCCGACGGTGGACGAAATTCTCGACGCGCATGACCCGCAGCCTGCAGATTATACTGTGGAAGAACTCAACGCGATTGGCCGCATGCTCGAGGAAAAGCTCGAGAACTTCAAGGTGAAGGGGAAGGTGGTCGGCTGCGAGACCGGCCCCGTGATTACGCGTTTCGAGGTGGAACCGGGCCCAGGCGTGAAGGTGTCTCAGTTCAGCGCCTTGCAGGATGACCTCGCGATGGCCCTGAAGGCCGTCTCTATCCGCATCCTTGCGCCAATTCCCGGAAAGGGCGCCGTGGGTATCGAGATTCCGAACCGCAAGATGCAGACCATCTTCGGGCGCGACATCTTCGAGAGTGAGGCGTTCAAGCCCACGCCGGACAAGATTATCATGGCCCTCGGCAAGGATATCTCCGGCGAGCCGTTCTCGATGGATTTGGCGAAGGCTCCGCACCTGATGATTGCGGGCCAGACCGGTTCCGGTAAGTCCGTCTGCATTAACGCCCTCATGGCGAGCATGCTTTTGAGCAAGACACCTGACGAACTCCGCATGATTCTCGTGGACCCGAAGGCGGTGGAACTCAAGATGTACGAGAACATCCCGCACTTGCTCGCGCCCGTGATTACCAAGCCCGAGGTTGCCATCCAGGCGCTGCAGTGGCTTTGCTACGAGATGGACCGCCGTACCGAGGTGCTTGCGAAGGCGAAGGTGCGTAACCTCAATGGTTTCAACGAGAAGTTCGATGCCGGCTTGCTTCCCGAAGATGTGCCCGATACTGACCGCGGCCATCGCATGGCGTTTATCGTCGTGATTATCGACGAGATGGCTGACCTCATGATGGTCGCCGGCAAGGAAATCGAGAAGAACGTGAGCCGCCTTGCCGCAAAGGCGCGCGCCGTGGGTATTCACCTGGTGCTTGCGACCCAGCGCCCGTCGGTGAAGGTGATTACCGGTAACATCAAGGCGAACCTGCCGACCCGTATCAGCTTCAAGGTGGCGTCGCAGGTGGACGCGCGCACCGTGATGGACCATGCCGGTGCCGAGAAGTTGCTTGGCCGTGGTGACATGCTGTTCAAGGCAGTGAACGCACCTGACCCGGTTCGCGTACACGGCGCTTTCCTGAGCGACGAGGAAGCGGAAAAACTTGCCGACGCCTGCAGCAACCAGAACGTGTGCTACCCGCAGCTCGAGACCTTCGAGGTCGAGGAAGCCGGCGGGGAAGGCGAGGACGGCGAAGAGAATGCCGCCATGAACGAGAAGAAGGACAAACTCCTGTTCGAAGTCGCCAAGTGGGCCATCGAATGCGGGAACGGTCTTTCTACATCGGCCGTGCAGCGCCACTTCAGCGTGGGCTACAGCCGCGCGGGCAAGATCGTGGACCAGCTCTATGGCATGGGCCTGTGCGCCCGCAGTACCGGCAACTCCAAGCCCCGCGCGATGCTTATCGGCATGGACGAACTCATGCAACTCGAACGCTCCGGCGCTTTTAGATAATCACTATGAAAGAATTTGCTCCTGCAAAAATCAACTTGTTCCTCGATGTCATCCGTAAGCGCGATGACGGCTATCACGACCTTGGAACGGTGTTCCAGACGGTCGATGTCGGCGATACGCTTGAGTTCAGTTCACGCGATGACGGCGAAATCCATCTGGAATACAGCAACCCGCAGGAATACCCTATGGAATCGGACCTCGTGTACAAGGCCGCAGTCGCATTGCGCTCGCATGTAGGTAATAACGATCTGGGTGCAGATATCTTTCTGGACAAGATAATGCCGCTCGGTGCAGGCCTTGGCGGTGGTTCTGCCGATGCAGCAGCGGCGCTCCGCGCGCTGAACCGCCTCTGGGAGTTGCGCCTTCCGCCTGCCGAACTGGAACGCATTGGTGCGAAACTCGGGGCCGATGTGCCCTTCCTGGTCAGAGGCGGCACGGCATTCGCCGAGGGCATCGGCGAGCAGCTTTCTTTCTTGGAGCCGCTAGACTTGCCTGCTGGCAAGGTCCTGCTCATCGCGACCCCGCACGACAGCGTCCCCACGAAGGATGCCTATGCGGGAGTCCCCAAGTCCGGGCCGGACCGCTGGGAGAACTACAAGGAGTCGTGCGTGGGGAACAAGGCCGCCCGAGAAGCCTTTATCCTCGATCCGAAGTCGCTTTTCAATGCGTTCGAGGTTTCCGTGTTCCCAAAACATCCGCTCGTCGCCTCGATGAAGGAAAAGTTCCTCGACCTCGGGGCTGAGGCCGCCCTTATGAGCGGCTCCGGAGCGTCCGTTTTCGGTATCTTCGCAGATAGGTCTTCCGCCCAATCCGCCGCCGAGGCCCTTCAGCCGTACTCCCGCTACCTCGCCCTGACCAAATTCTGGCATACATAAAAAAATATTTTATAGCCTGAAAATGGCCCTTTTTGCGCAGAAATAAACAAGTTCCCTTTAAAAAATCCCCAAATTTTTTTATATTTGCCCCCACCATTGGGGTATCGTCAAGTGGTAAGACAACGGATTTTGATTCCGTTATTCGTTGGTTCGAATCCAGCTACCCCAATGAAACTTTTAACAATAAACCTCAATTGGAGTCTAAAATGGAACTCACAAAACTCGCAGCAACCTCGAGAGTGCTAGGCAAGAGCCGCGACAACGCCCGCCTTCGTAAGGCTGGCCAGATCCCGGCCGTCTATTATGGTAAGGGTCAGGAGTCTGTGAACATCAGCGTTAGCGCTATCGATGTCCGCAAGGTTCTCGCCCCGGGTAAGCGTTACACCCTTCTCGACCTCGAGATCGACGGCAAGGCCGGCAATCCCGCTGTCATCTACAGCTACCAGAAGGATGCCATCACTCAGGCAATCACTCACATCGACTTCATCAAGATCGGTGAAGACTCCAAGATCAAGGTCCGCGTGCCGGTCAAGCTCACCGGTCTTCCGGTCGGCGTCAAGACTCAGGGCGGCGTGTTCTCTCAGGAATCCCGCTACCTCATGCTCTCCGCCAAGCCGGCTTGCATCCCGACTCTTCTCGAAATGGACATCTCCGATTTCGAGACGAACGTCACGTTCTATGCCAAGTCCTTCAAGCTTCCGGAAGGCTGCGAACTCGCTAGCCTCCCGCGCACGGTGATCTTCACGATTACCTCCAAGTCCAAGAAGAAGGACGATGCCGCTGATGCCGCTGCCGCAGTTCCTGCTGCCGCCGCCGCTGCTCCGGCTGCCGAAGAAAAGAAGTAATTTTTTGCTCGGTTTTACAAGGGGACCTGCCAGACTCTGGCAGGCCCTTTTTGCATGAAAAAGACGTTTCCCTAGGTGTCTAAATATCACACGGGAACTAGGCGGTGTTGCTTTATTGCAAAAAAAAATTTATTTATTGAGTATGAGCCGCCTTATCAATGTCTTTCTCGTTTTGGCCCTCTTTGCGGGAACTTCTTTCGCAAAGTATGTCGCCGTCCTAGAAACAGTTTCCGATAGCAAGGATGTCGTTTCGGTGCAGGAACGCCTGTATGTGACCAATATGCTTCGTGAACTGGCTGTACAGCAGCTTCCTGCTGAACAGAACTTTACCATCATGACCCGCGAGAACATCCAGGAGATGTTGCCGCCCGGGAAAACGATCGAGGATTGCGAGGGAACCTGCCTCGTGGAGACAGGCAAGAATATTCAGGCCGACTACGTGGCTCAGGCGCGTGTCAGCAAGGTTGGCTCGAAACTCGCTATCAGCGCGGAAATATACGAGACTGCCGGAAACAAGCTTCTTGCTAGCTTTAATGGGCTTGGTGCCGATGTGGATGCGCTTTTGGAAGTTGTCAAGACGAAGGCTCCCGATTTTTTCAAGAAGGTCCGCGGCGGTACGAAGGGTATCATTCGAACTGGATTTGATGGCGCAGAGAACCAGTCTTTCGCAATTCATGTCACGACCAATCCGCAGGGCGCCGCGCTGAGCATTGATGGCCGCCCGGTGCCGAAGTGCACGTCGACTCCGTGCCAGGTCCTCCTCGAATCAGGCGAACACCGCTTCCTCGCCGTACTCGACCAGCACGAGGATGCCGAAGGGGTTTTCTCGATTACTGGCAACGGTCAGCAGATTTCGCTAGACCTCGTGCCTCGCTACGGAACTCTTGTCGTCGATCCCGTGCTATCGGCCGGTGGAACGCTTGCTGAATTCAAGATGACGGTCGATGGCAACGAACAGGCTCCCGGCACGATCAAGCTGGATCCGGGAATCCATGCCGTGGAACTTAACCACCGTTGCTACAAGCCCGTATCTTTCAAGGTCGGAATCTACAAGGGCAAGGAAGAATCATTCAAGGATGCTCTCGTGCCGGTTGCTAGCGGTATCTCGCTTTCGGCAAGCAAGTCATCGGGCGAACCCCTCAAGCTCCCAGTGTTTGTCAACGGCAACTCGGTTGGCGAGACCCCGTATCTGGGAAGTGTTCCCCTGTGTTCGAAGATTGAAATAGGCGAGGGTTCCTCCAGGACAGCCCTGGACCTTACATTACTTCCTGGGGAGACGGTCGATTACGAATACGTCGTGCAGGAATCCAGCGGCCTCGGTAGTGTTTCGGGTGGTGCGCCGCTGAGGAAACGTCGCGGTGTCGCCCAGGACAAGACGGAATCGAAACCTGAACCCGGAACGAGCATCCCCTCGAACGTGAATACGAGTTCTTCTACCGACCTGATTGACCATGCGGCCTGGCTTCTGCCGGTATCTGCAGCGTTGCTGGGTGCAGGCATAACGCTGGGCATTCTTTTCAATAATTATGCAGAAGAGTGCTACCAGGCTGCGAATGCCGAAAATTATCAGGAAAAAATGGACGAGGCCAAGACAAATCAGACCATTCGGAATATTGGCTGGGGATTGACTGCGCTTGGAGGTTTCGGTTTCGCTTTGGGTGTGACTTTCCTCGTTTGGTAGGAATATTGAAATGCGTACGAAGACTTTTTTATCGATGTCGTGGCTTTTTGCCTTGGTCGCGCTACTGTTGTGCGCCTGTACTGACTATGCCCAGAAAATCAAGGACGAATTTGATCCGGATGATGCCAGCATGGCTGACAATGAGATTAAGGATACCTTGTACGGATACATGACAGACGGCCGTGATGGCCGTGGATACAGGACAATTAATATTGCAGGCCAGATATGGATGGCGGAGAACCTGAATTACGAAGTTGGGGATAGCTATTGCTATGAGGACAATAACCAGAATTGCGATACGTATGGTCGCCTTTATAAATGGAATGCTGCTTTGAATGCCTGTCCCGCCGGTTGGCACTTGCCTACAAGAATGGAAATTGAAACGCTGATAGGGAATGTTGGTGGCATGTCTACGGCCGCGACAATGCTGAAGTTTACCAAGGGTTGGGACGATAATGGTAATGGCTTGGATCCCTTTGGCTTCAGCGCGTTGCCTGCGGGCATGCTTGGCTATGAAGGATATTTTGATGGAATAGGCTTTACTGCGGGGTTCTGGAGCTCAACTGAAGGGGATAACGATACCCTTGCGAACTACCTGATCATGCGTAATGACTATGAAGAGGCTCGTCTGAATCAAGGGAGCCGGAATTACGGTTATTCCATACGCTGCCTTTATGGAGAAAGCGACCAGTCTTCAAGCAGTTTGGGGCCCGAGTCTTCATCCAGTCAACGCTCGTATGGGGAATTCTTTGACGATCGCGATGGCCGAACCTATAAGACTGTAGAAATTGGCTCGCAGACATGGATGGCTGAAAACCTCAGATTTGAAATGGATGATAGCTACTGTTATAACGATGAAGAACTCTACTGCATCGATTACGGTCGCCTCTATGTTTGGACTGCGGCACAAAATGCTTGCCCGGAAGGCTGGCACCTGCCTTCGCCAGAAGAGTTTGATACTCTGCTTGCAACGGTGGGCGGGGATGCAGGTTCTGCGTTGAGGATGGAATACGGCTGGAACTTTGCCAATCCCATCGATAATTCCTCTGGCTTTTCTGCGCTCCCTGGTGGATTTAGGGGCAATGACGGTAATTACTCCGATGAAGGCTCAAAGGCGTTCTTCTGGAGCAATTCCAAGGTATCAAATGGCACTTCTGGATATAATCTGGTAATAACCGACAATGGCGATGCATTGATACGTAATAACTATGATTCTGCTGATGGAAACAGTGTCCGTTGCATTATGGATGGCGAGGGTTCTCGTTCTTCCAGCAGCGCGGGATCCTCGTCTTCGTCTGTTGTCTTTTACCAGGATGAAGACCTCTTTGACGATCGCGACGGACAGACCTACAGGACCGTAACCATCGGCTCCCAGACCTGGATGGCGGAGAACTTGAATTACGGAAAAGAAGACAGTTTCTGTTTTGAATATGAAGAAGAAAATTGTGAAAGGTATGGACGTCTTTATCCATGGGAATCCGCACAATCGGCTTGTCCCGATGGCTGGCATTTGCCCTCACCGGAAGAATTCAGTACGCTGATTGATCTTGCGGGTGGGAAAGCCGTGGCTGGAGCACGCCTTAAGGCCGTAGATGGCTGGGAAGATGGTGCGATCAGTAGCGATGACTATGGCTTTACGGCACTCCCTGCCGGCCGCCGTGGATATTATCAAGATTTTACCGATAAAACCCTGGGTGCCTATTTCTGGAGTAATTCCAGGGTGCAGAACAGCACTGCTGCATATAATATGGATCTTCGCTTTGACACCGACAGTGCTATGGTGCGTGACAACCCCGATGCACATGATGGAAACAGTGTTCGCTGTGTCAGGGATCAATAGGTAGGTTGTAGAAGGTTCTGATATATGAAAAACTTCTTCGGCGTCATAGTTTCTTTTTCCGTTGCCGCATTGCTATGCGCCTGCACCGACTATGCGCAGAAAATCGAAGATGAGTATGGCCCAGAGGATTCCAGCGGGAAAGATGGTGTTTCTGGTGAAATGACCGACTACCGTGATGGCCGGACCTACAGGACTGTTACTCTCGGGGGTCAGGAATGGATGGCGGAAAATCTGAATTACAATACCCCAGCAAGTTTGTGCTTTGTTTATCTGGAGGAAAACTGCAGTAGTTATGGCCGCCTTTATGGTTGGCCGCTAGATGGAATTTGCCCTGATGGGTGGCATGTCCCTAGTGAAGCGGAATGGAGAACTCTTTTCTATTATGTAGGCGACAATTCGGGAACAAAGCTCAAGTCTACGAGTGGCTGGAAGGTCGGCATGAGCGGATCAGATGATTATGGTTTTTCTGCCATGGCTGCTGGAGCCGCCAGCTATGTCGATATGGAAACATACCGCGAATTGAATACCGATGCAAAGATCGATGTCCTGATAAAACCTACGGCGTATCAGAATACGGATAGGTGCAATGAGTATCATGCCTGGTACGACTGTGGAGACTTCTTTGTCGAAATCGTCAATAATGAGTCAAGTGCATTCAATAATCTTGAACTCCATTTCTATCTGGGGGCGACTCCTGCTCTGGAAAAGCCCATCAGTTTAGGTGAACCCCAAGTCAGCTTTGGAGAACAGACCGTAGATGAGAACGGTGAATGTTATTTGCCGATCCACATCGAAAGTTCGATCCCTGCTGGAGGTCGTATTGTTTTCCAGATAAAGTGGCCTTCGGCGACCTATGCGGATTTTATCAATGGTTGGTCTCTTTTGGAGCATAAGGGTGAAGGAGCCTTCGTTGAATTTGACGGAATCGACTTGTCGCAGGCACCATACTTCACGGGAGACGAAAGCCAGCGGAATGAGTTGAACTCACAGGGCTACGAGGTCGATTCATATACGCTGGATCCCTATATTCCTGTTTACTATAATGGGGCGCGTATTGCGGGGTATGGTCCATATTATGAACCGATCCTTTTCTTTAGCACGGGTGAATTCGCTGCTTTCTGGACCTCTTCCGCCAAAATTTATCCTGATAGCATTTATTACGCCGATTTGTCTAACGAATCTGCAAGCATTGTGGAAGATGCTTCGGATGGATTTCTTTCTGTCCGTTGCGTCAAGGATTAAATTTCTAAATTTGAGCCATGTACATTATCGTCGGTCTCGGAAATCCTGGTACTCAGTACTCTAACACGCACCACAACGCGGGCTTCATGGCGGTCGAAAAACTTGCCGACCCGAACAAGGACTGGAAAAGCGAACACAAGGCGCTCACCATGAAGGTGAACATCGCGGGCGAGGAATGCCTGCTCGCCAAGCCGCAGACGTACATGAACCTCTCGGGCGAGGCCGTGCATGCCCTTATGACCTGGTACAAGGTGAAGGTCGACCACCTGCTGGTCTTCAGCGACGACATTAACCTGGACGTGGGCCGCATCCGTTGCCGCAAGGACGGCAGTCACGGCGGGCAGAACGGGCTCAGGAACATCATCGAGCACGTGGGCGACAAGTTCCCGCGTATCCGTTTTGGCGTGGGCAAGTGCCCCCCGAAATTCGATTTGAGCAACTGGGTGCTCGCGAAGTTCTCTCCCGAGGACCGCCCCGCCTTCGAAGAGGCCATTTCCAAGGTCCCGGCGCTTGTTGAATGCTACTTTAAGCTTGGCATGGAGAAGTGCATGGAACGCTATAACGGAAAATAGTATAGCCGAGCCGCATTTTTTGATGTATATTTGGAGTAAGTGGAAAGGAGAAAATTTTGAATAAGCTTTTTATTGCATTCATCTTGTTGGCCGCTTTTAGCGCCAACGCACTTGTTACCCCGCAAACGCCCAAAAAAGATTCCGACGGCTGTTACCTTATTACTAATGCCGCGGAACTGTATGGCTTTGCCGATATGGTAAACTCCCGCGACTCGTCCGAGAAAACCTGCGCACGGCTTGATGCCGATATCACCATCAACAAGAACCTGCTCGATCCCGAGAAGGTCGCCGAGGCTGCTCGCGATACGGTCGATACGATTCCCCCTGCGCCATCTTGCCTGGAGTCGGAAGATCCGTGCGAGCTGGAAAAGTGGGTCCCCATAGGAAAGTCGAAAAATGTTTATTATACCGGAAGGTTCGATGGTCAAGGCCACACGATAAGTGGCCTGTATATCGATATGCCCGAGCGCGATAGCGTGGGCTTTTTCGGCGTGGCAGCTTACGGTGCTACAATCGAGAACTTGAATATCGTGGATTCCTATATCCGTGGGCGTGGCGATGTAGGCGGTGTGGCCGGCTACCTTCGCGGACGCATGTATAATAGCAGTTTTTCCGGAGTTGTCGTCGGTAACGGCTTTGTCGGCGGTGTAGTAGGCGGGCTCTACGGGTATCTTCTCTATTGTCACAACGACGGTTATGTTCGTGGCACGTCATATGTGGGCGGTGTGGCCGGCGGCGGCACGAGTGCTACGCTGGACAAGTGCTACAACACAGCTTCCGTTTTTGGAACCAGCGATGTTGCTGGCCTCCTTGGATATGGCGGTAACATAAGGTATTCCTACAACATCGGTCTCGTGAAAGGCTATAACTTTATTGCCGGTTTGATAGGCGAGGTGTTCGGGTCATCGGATACCGTTACGCATTCCTTCAATTACGGGAAAGTCATTGCAGGCTTGAACGGAAGGGATATTTATGGTGAGCAGACTTTCAGCAGTACTTACACGAACTTGACGAATAACTATTCCGTAGAGGGGGCGCGTCCGAAACAGTATTCGGGCATCCTGGATTCGGCGACGTTTGCGAGCGATTCCCTTGTGGATGCCTTCAACCGCATTGCCTTCGGGCTTTGGAAAAAGGGTGACCGGCATCCTGTTTTCGACGAAGCGGCCAAGCCCGAACTCAAGGACAGCGTGTACCAGATAAAGACACCCGCGCACTTGCTTTGGTATGCGGACTACGTCAACTACATGTTTGCCTACCCGAACACCAGCGCCATTCTTCTCGACGATATCGTGTTCAACAAGAATGTCATCGCTTCTGAATGTGTCCAGATGAACTACCCCTGCGATTTCCCCCAGTGGATTCCGATTGATGGTATAAGGTCGCTCCCGGATTACTACGGCTATACGGGAACCTTCGATGGCAATGGCCATTCCGTTTCCGGCCTCTATGTGACATCGTATGCATTTACTAGCGGCAAAATGTTGGCCATGTTTAACGACATTGACGATCGTGGAGTCGTCAAGGACCTGGTGCTTACGGATTCGTATTTTGGCGATGAACACCTGAACATCATCGCGTACGAAAATGACGGCCTGATTAGCGAATGTGCCGGCAAGTATTACGTGGACGGTACAAAGTATGATTGGGGCGCCGAGAGGGTGATTGCCGAACACACTTATACGGAATTTTCTGATTACCGCGATAAGATTGTCCAGAAATATGTGAATAATGACGGCCTCTGGTTCGATGGCAAAAGGCTCGCATTTACCAAGAGGGAATTCTGTTACTACAAGGATTCTACCGAGTGTCTCGATGAGGGCCATTTCTCTGTGCTAAGTGCACTAGGTGGCGAATATCCCAGGGTGCTGTTCCCGTATAAGAGGATGGCGTCCCCTCCGCGGTTTGTATCCCGTACGGATGCCCATCAGGTGACCATGGATAGCCTGGGCTACTTCGCGTACAAGTACAGGGCCTTTGTCAATGATACCATCTATTCGCAAAGCACTCCGAAAGAGGTGCATATGTTGCCGAATCGTTATAACTCCAGTTTCCCGGACCTTGAAGGATTCTGCCTGACCTATACCTCCGATCACGACATGTATTTCTCGACAAGCCAGTGCGGTGTGGTGTTGCCAAAGACTAGCGAACCGAAAACCGTGAACCTCCAACTGAAGGACTTTGAACGGACGGACAAGAGCGGGAAGGACACCACGAACTGCCGCGAAGCGTTGAAATCCGTGGGGTACTTCTATTTCGGGCACCGCGATACAGTGGATATCGAGGGCGTCGCGCGCATCTTCGAACTTGGACCCAAGGGAACCTGCAAGGGCGAGAAGAAAATCGCCGAGAATGAACCTGGGTTCTGCTATGACAGGGCCCTCAAGAGGAATTTCTGCGACAACCCGGATGACCCGATTATTCAGGCCCAGGCAAGCCGCGTATTGCCGGACGTGGACGTGACCCTTGCGGGCAAGACGCTCCTGTTCAAGGGTTTTTCCACGGGTGCCACCTACGACTTCGTGATGCTCAATGGTGCTATCGTCAAGAAGGGCTTTGCCATGCCGGCGGTAGATGTTTCGGATATCCGGGCGGGTGTATACGTAGTGCGCGTGCGCGACGGTGCCCGTAGCCTTGCAAAGAAGGTTATGCTGCGCTAATTTTTATTTATTTTGTTGATATGTCCAGTGAAAAAATGACATATGCGCTTACTGTGGCGGGCTTTGACGGCTCCGCCGGTGCGGGCTTTGTTGCCGACATCAAGACGATGGCGCACTTTGGCGTGTACGGCCAGGCGGTATGTACGGCGCTCACGCAACAGAACGAAGAAGAGTTTGTCGCCCCGGGCTGGGTCATATGGGACCGCATCGAGGCGCAGCTTGAAACGCTCTTTAAAAAGCATAAGTTCAAGTACGTGAAGATTGGCCTCGTGGAGAAGGCGCGCACGCTCAAGCGCATTGTGGATTTTGTCCGTAATGAATCTCCGGACGCGTTTATCGTGTGGGACCCGATTGCGAGTGCTTCGGCGGGGTTCCACTTTATGCGCGAGACCGACAAGTTTATCCCCGTAATGAAGTCGATTGACCTCGTGACTCCGAATCAGGACGAGTTTGCCTACCTGGGGCTCGGGCTTGCGCAGTCCCGCGGCGAAATCCACATGGGGCAGGACTTTGCGGTGCTGCTGAAGGGCGGGCACGCTCGGGGCAAGGAATCTGTCGATACGCTGTGGTACAAGGACGAACTGTGCAAGTTCAGGAGCCCGCGGCTCCCCGGCAAGGGCAAACACGGCACGGGCTGCGTGCTCTCTTCTGCAATTCTTGCGAACGTGGCGCTCGGACACGACCTGCCAGAAGCCTGCCAGATAGCGAAGAACTACATGGACGAATTTCTCCAGAGCGGGGAAGGCCGCCTCGGGTTTGTCTAAAAGGATTTTTTTAGGAGGAGTTATGAAGCGTTTGGGAGCTTTTTTCGCAATATTGTTTTGCCTTGTCGCCTGTGATGACGACGAGTCGTTTATGACAAGGCCGAGTGACGATAGTGAACTTTCGTCGTCTAGTAAGAAAGACGGGTCTTCGTCGAGCGGGAAAGGCAAATCCTCCTCTGCCGAAAAGGATGCTTCGTCTTCGAGCAAAAAAGCGGGCTCGTCGAGCAGTTCCAGCGAAGGTAAATTGGCTGAAGTGTCTAGCAGTTCTCTTGAAAGCTGCGAGGAACTCAAGGCAAGGCTACTTCCGGAGGGCGTGAAGTATGGAACCATGACTGACGAACGCGACGGCCATGTCTACAAGACCCTCTATGTCGGGGATTATATGTGGATGGCCGAGAACCTGGATTACGATTACAAGGTGGAAGGGGACTCCAGCGAGGGCAGCTGCACCACTAGGTGTTGTGAGATGCTAGGCCGTTCGTACCAGTGGAAAGATGCGATTGATTCTGCCGGTGTATTCTCGGGGGACGCCGCCGGTTGCGGCTATAAGGCGACTTCGAGACAATGCACGCAGACAGAACCTACGCAGGGAATTTGTCCGGAAGGCTGGCACTTGCCCAGTTCGTCTGAATGGAACCGCTTGTTTGGATATGTAAGTTCTTCGCGCCTAGGCCTTGAAGGGAACTATTGGACGTCGTATGACGCTTCGGGTGAGGAGGCTACTGCGGTATCCGCGAGGGATACCTCCAGAAAACTTGAACTTGACGATAAATACCATTACAAATTTATTCGCTGTGTGAAAAATGACTTTGATGCAACCACCTGGAACTGGCTGGTTTCCAAGGAAGAACGCTTTAATCCGGATATAGAGTATGGCGAGCTGAAGGATGAACGCGATAATCAAGTCTATAGGACCGTGACGGTGGGTGAGCAGACCTGGATGGCGGAAAACCTGAACTACATTGACACAAATAACGTCTCATATTGTTACAACTGGAATCCCAGAAGTTGCAGCGTGGCCGGTCGCTTATACCGCACTTTCAATAGGGATTCGACATGCCCTGCAGGGTGGCGTATTCCGAGCGAGTCTGACTGGCGGATTCTTTTTAATTCTGTTGGCGGGGAGAACAGGGCGAGCATGGCGCTGAAAACTGCTCGCGGATGGAACGGCATTGACGAGGTGGGCTTTAGTATACTCCCTGCAGGGTACCAATATTATTCATCCGGATATGGTTCATCGGGCCCCGTGTTTGCAGGAAGCGGCGAAGTAACCCAATTCTTGCCGAATGTCGTGGTGCGGAATAGCGGGCTGCATTTTGAATACAACCCGACTGCAAATGAAGGCTCGTACATTCGCTGCATTAAGGTGGAAACTACGGAAGACTAGCAAAGTTCAAGCGCTCGTCCGTGAACAATAAAGCCCCGCAGTGCGGGGCTTTTGAAATTTAGCGCGAGAGTCGTTCGCGAACGGTCGTCCGTGAGCAACAAAGCCCTCGGGTGTTAACCGAGGGCGGTTGACGCCTTTGGCGTCCGCGGCTTCACTCGGTCATAAAATTATGCAAGCATAATTTTGCGACACTCGTTTTGCACGCTTTTGCGAGAGTGAGCGCCAACCGGAGTAATTCAATCCCCGAGTTTAGCGCGAACGGTCGCCTGTAAACGGAAAAGGCCCGTATTAACGGGCCTTTGCAGTGAGAGCGAGCGCCATTCGGAGCAATTTAATCCCCGAGTTTGGCGCGAGCGGTCGCTTAATCGTCGTCTTCGGCGGGGCGCTTGGACATCTGCTTGCGCTTGATCGGGTCGAGCTCGTTCTTGCGGAGGCGCAGAATTTCCGGCGTGACTTCGATGCATTCATCTTCGTTGATGAAGGTGACGCATTCTTCCAGAGTCATGCGGCGGTACGGGGTCAGCTGGATCATGTCGTCAGCAGACTTGGAGCGCATGTTGGTGAGGTGCTTGCCCTTCGTGACGTTCACGGTGATATCCACGTCGCGGTTGTGTTCGCCCACGATCATGCCCGGATAAACTTCCGCACCCGGTCCGATGATGAGGTAGCCGCGGTCTTCCAGGTTGGAAAGCGCATAGCTGGCGGCTTCGCCCGGTTCCTTCGCGATGAGCACGCCGTTGATGCGTGTCGGGATTTCGCCTTTGTACGGCTGGTATTCCTTGAAGAAGGACTGCGTGACGGCGTAACCCTTGGAGAGCGAGAGGAGGCGCGGACGGATACCGATGAGGCCACGGCTCGGCACGATGAACTCGAGCGTCACGCGGTCGTTATCGTCGGTGACCATGTTCACCATTTCGCCCTTGCGCTGCTGGATTTCCTGGATGCAGGCGCCGCTGAATTCGCTCGGGACTTCGACCTTGAAGTCTTCGACCGGTTCCAGGAGCTTGCCGTTTTCGTCGTTGTGGAAAATCACCTGCGGGCTACCGATGGTGAACTCATAAAGTTCACGACGCATGTTCTCGACGAGGATGGTGAGGTGCAGAATGCCACGGCCAGATACCTTGAACGTGGAGGCGCCGTCGACCTTCTCGACGAGGAGGGCGGGGTCGGCCATGTGGGCGCGTTCCAGGCGTTCCTGGAGCTGGTTACCCGTCATGAACTTGCCACCGTACTTGCCGGCGAGGGGCGAGGTGTTCACGGTGAAGATCATGGAGATGGTCGGCGGGTCGATGTGAATGCGCGGCAGGTGCTTCGGGTTGTTCGCGGCGCTGATGGTATCGCCGATATCAAACGTGTCGAGGCCTGCGATAAGCACGATTTCGCCCGGGCCTGCTTCGTCGACCGGCTTCGGGGTGAGGCCTTCGTAGCGCAGAATCTTCTGCGGGCGGACCGTCTTCACGGTGCCGTCGGTAAAGGACTGTGCATAGGTCTGGTTCGGCTTGAGCACGCCCTGCTGCACACGGCCCACGGCCAGGCGGCCAAGGAAGGTGGAGTATTCGAGAGAGGCAATCTGCAGGAGCGGTTCGCCTGCCGGGTCGCCCTTCGGGGCCGGAATGCGCTCGATAATCTTGTCCATGAGGATGCTGAAGTCGCCGTCCGGGTCTTCCATCTCGGCCTTGCAGATGCCCTTGCGACCGGAACCGAACACCTTATCGAAGTCAAGCTGTTCTTCGTTGGCGTCGAGTTCGCAGAACAGGTCGAACACCTTGTCGAGGGCTCCGTGCGGGTTGCAGCCGTCGCGGTCGATCTTGTTCACCACCACGATGGGGATGAGCCCGAGTTCGAGAGCCTTCTGCGTCACGAAGCGGGTCTGGGCCATCGGGCCTTCGAATGCGTCTACGACCAACAGAACGCCGTCCACGGTACCGAGAACGCGTTCCACCTGGCCACCGAAGTCGGCGTGCCCCGGGGTATCGACGATGTTCACGCGGTAGCCCTTGTACATGACGCTCGTGTTCTTGCTGAGGATGGTGATGCCGCGTTCGCGTTCCAGGTTGTCGGAATCCATCACGCGTTCGTTGACTTCTTCACCTTCGTGGAAGGTTCCACACTGCTTGAGGAGCTGGTCGACGAGGGTGGTCTTACCGTGGTCAACGTGGGCGATAATGGCGACGTTTCTGATTTTAGATTGATCCATGGACTGCCTGTAATGGTTGTAATTTTTGCGCGCAAATTTAGCAAAATGAGCCTTATATGGCAAGTTCAGACGAATTTTTACTATATTTACAGGCATGGCAAAAGAATTTGACGACTTTGAAAATGATGAAATGGATGAATCCGCCAAGGAATTCTTCCCCGAAGAAGAAAACCTTGCCCCGGTTGTTCGTGATTACAGTGAGCGCCGTATCCTGATCTGGGAAGACGACGACGTACGCCGCAATGCATGCCTCGAGGTGCTTTCTGACCTGCTGGTGGGCGCCACCTTCAAGGCGGTGAAGACCGAGGCCGAAGCCATGGAACAGATCGAGAACGATGACTGGGATACCTTCGTGGTGGATTTCTACACCGAAGGCGTTTCGGCAAGCGATTTCGTAAAGTGCGCGAACAACTATCCGGGTTCCATCCTCGTGGCCATCAACATGGCTCCGCTCACGCTCCCCGATGAGCGCGACCCGGCCAAGACGGAACTGTTGCGCCGCCTGTTCGACATCGAAAAGCCTGTGACGCAGTTGCACGGCTAGTCCGCTCTGCCAAAGAATTTACAGAATTTGAAAAACGGGTTCGCCATTCCGGCGAGCCCGTTTGAATATTTGCGAACTAGTCGCAGAAGGTCGCGATGCCCGGTGTAGGTGTGCCCAGACACCAGTTCTCGGGATTTTCGCGGTCGTCCCACGCGCCGATGTTCAGGTGCGAACTCCTTGTCGTAGAACTGGAGTTGTTTAGCGGTGCGGCACTCAGGTGCAGCGAGTCCACCTTGCCGTAATAGACGGAATCCATGATTTCTCCGTCGCAGTGCAGTACGATGGAGGCTGCCGTCGAACCGTTGCTCTTGAGGAACGTGGGCATATTTTCGGTATGGCGGTATTCCTCTGGCGTGTTCGGGTTCGTGTCGTTGCCGAGTACGAGTGCCTCGCGCGGGGGCAGCACGAGCGATTCGATGATTGCGGATTCCTTCGGGAGGGTACTTTTCCCGATGGAACATCCCGTAATTTCGAGCGTGTCGTTGCTCCCGTTGTAGATTTCCACGAAGTCAAATGCAGTGGAGTCGCTCTTGACCGGGTTCACGAGGAATTCGCTGATGACCATGTCGCCTTCTGCGGGCGCCCTGCGTGCTGCGGGGAGTTCCAGCGGGAATACCATCTCCACTCCATCGGAAAGCTGTAGCGACACGCTGATTTTTGCACGGAGCGAATTAATCTGTAATTCCGGGACGGGAGTGTTCTCGTCGATGTGTACGCTGTCCTCGATGCTGTAGATGGCGTTACCCGCGGCATCGCGCAGGGTGAGCGTAAACGCATAGTCCACTCCGAGTGGGAGCATGTCGCTTGTGAATACGGCTGTAGAGCCTTCGATGGCCATCGGGTATTCGAACGTATCCGATTCGGATTGCAGCCTGAGCAAGCCTGATGTGATTCCTGTGGGGTTGCCGAACCCGAGGGGGATTTCTACGTAGATGAATCCGACTACCGCATGCATCGGAATGGAAACGTTCGCGATTTCGCCAGCCGAAAGCTTGGTCTCGACTTCGCCTTTTTGCATGAGCGATCCGTTAGCATACAGCTTCGCCACGAATTTCCAGTGGTCGTGCGGGAATAGGTCCAGGTTGAACCCTGTTTCCTTGGCCCCGAGCTTCATGTGGAGCGTATCCGCGCCATAGCAGTCGACAACGATGCTGTCGGTGAGGGGGACTGCCGTGTGGCTGAGTCGCAGCGCGACGCTTGCCGTTTTTGTATCGGCGGTGCCGACGGGGGAGTTTTCGCGGTCATCGCTTCCGCAGTGGCATAGGGCGAGGGCGCACATGGCGACGGCAAGTGCTTTTGCCTTTTTCTTGAATGCAGGACTCATAAAACCTCCTTGTATGGTTGGTCCATACCCTTAATACGGTTTAGGAGGCAAAATCAGCCTTTTTGATACTCTTTTTTTGTAAAATGGTGCTTAATCGTGCGGATTAAGCACGCTTTTTGTTTGTTGAGCGGCAATTCAGGAACGATGTACCCGCCTAGAGTTTCAGCCGGGATTTTCCTCCGGCGACTCTCTGGTTCTGCAGTTTCTCGGCGCAGGCCTTGTCTTGCCGGAGGATTTTCACGAGCGCGCTGGGCGAAAGTCCGAACGCGGCCGCAGCCGCCTTCGTGTCGCCGGCCTTTGTTGCCATGATGTCGAAAACGTGGGCGACGAACAGCGGAAACAGCGCGTTGGAGGGCTGTATATGGCCGTTGCTCCCGGGGAAGGGTATTTCGGGGCCTGCGGGCGTTTCGCGGACATTCAGGGCGATTGCCATCTGCATGCGGTGCAGCGCATGGGTCTTGTTTTCCTTCGCGCTTCTCGCTTCGCACGATTTGATTTCTAAATTGTATTCACGTAGGCAAAGTTGTACGCCTGTGTTGGTCTTGTTGCGGTGTTGACCGCCGGGGCCACTTCCCTGAAACGCTTTCTGCGTGCAGGCGGCAAGCAACTGGTCCAAAGACATTCTTAGGTAGGTATCGCGATGCATATCCTGAAAAATAAAATTGTTGCAATGTTCTCGCTTGCGCTTGCTTTCGGAATTACCGCCTGTGCGGGCACTGCTGGGCAATCGGGTGACGGAAAACCGGCAGAATCGGGGGCAAGCGCCCAGGAGAAAAATGCCCAGTACGAGGGCCAGCTGCAGGACAAGCAGGCCATGCTGGAAAACATGTTTAACGGGTTCCTTTCTGCCGTGCGCAATGGTTCGGATGCCGAGACCCTCTACGGTTTCTTGACCGATACATCTGAATACTGGCTCGATACGCTCGAGAACCACGCGAAGGTCTACAATTCCGAGGCCCTGGATACTTGCCAGTTCTACGAGGCGTATACCATAATCCTCTACCGCCTTTACGAACGCGAACACCTGTGGGAAACGGACGAAGACCGCATGCTCTTTATGATGCTCAGCAAGAGCGGCATGCTCGACCGCTTCACGAATTTGCCGCTTGGCCCGATGAAGGTGAAGAACGACCGTGGAAGCATCGGCCTTGCAAAGAGCCCGGAAGTGCCCATCATGATTTTCGAATGGGATGACCAGAACTGGAAACTCAACCTGCCCGAAACCGTCCCGCTCATCACGAAGGGTATCGAGTCTATCGCCGTGAAGAAAAACTGGAATGGCAAGAAACTTGCTCTCTACTGGATCGAGAAGGAATACCACATGACGTATTCCAGGCTTGACGAAAGCTTGCTTGAACCCATCGGTTTCTAACGGGGGCCTTTGATGCGGCTCTTTACAGCATTTCTGTTGCTTGCCTTTGTCGTGGGCTTTGCAAAGCCTGCCCAGAAACCGGTGCCTGCGAAGGGTTCTCCGGCTGCCCCCGCCAGGCTGATTGGTGCGGTGGATTCCCGTACGGAATTCCCTGGCGCGAGAATGTTTTCCGTGCTGGATTCTGTCGGCGGTACGGGCACCTGGATGGAATGGGATGTGAACGGCATCCGGGACCCGTCCGTGATGTACGTGCTCGACCCGCTTCTCAAGTCGGCAAACAAGCCCAAGATGGTCTGGGTTATCTCGGAGCGTGAAAAGCCCCTCATGGCGGTGTTGCTCCCGAAAGGGGCCGGCGAGGTACTTGCCTTTTATGAACTTGCTGCCCTCGACGCAAAGCCTGTCCCCCTGCAGATGAACCGCGTGCTCAGCCCCGATGTGGTGTTCCGCGACTACAGGCAGGTGAGCACATCCGAATTTGTCCACCTGGACAGACCTTCACTGAAGGCTACGGCGACGGAGAAGTCCATTCGGTTCACGTACACGAATCCCGATGCGAGTCCGCTCCGTTTTGACAGCGACTTCACGAAAAAGACTGTCGTCGAGAAGAAGAACGAGGTCCGCAACTACCACGACTTTTTCGAGTACGAGTATGTGCTGATGCTGCGCGCCTTCGTTCAGTCGACCCGCGGGCTTTTCAACTGGCAGGCCTGGCACTGGTACATGCCCGCTTTCAATGCTCGCGCCATGATTTCGGACAAGGAACTCGAGGCCATACTCTCGAAGGGCGTGCCTCCGCAGTCCATCACCATTTTCAAGATGAAGGCGGAAGGTGGTCAGTGGGTTGAATTTAAGACTAGCGGCAATGGTTTTTACGAAATGGTAATCACGAATCCTTAGTTTTTAGGAACCTGAATTTGTATTTTTAGATGGTGAAGTTCTTTTTATACATAATTGCGATACTCCTTTTGAGCGTGTCTGCCTCGGCATCGACGGTGGTGGAGGATTCCCGCTCGCGCTTTGTGCTCGATGACGGTGTGTACGATACGTCTGTCTACGGCTGTTCCGATGAACGCGGTACGGAAATTCCGGGCAACCGCTTCATTCCCGAAAATTCGTTCGTTGACGATAATAGTGATGTCCCGTTTCGCTTGTACCGTGTGGCTGTCCCCGCGGGTGCGACTCCGCGCGTTTCGCTTTCGGTAAAGAAGACTAAAAACCTGAAAGGGAGCCCCTGCAAGGGAGCCAAGCTGAAGTCCTCGCCGGTACATGCCTCGTCGCCGTATTTGCGCGATGGCCTGTGGATTGTCGATATCCGGGTGCCGCTATACGAAAAGTCGGGCGCTTCGCTTAGGCTCCGCACGCAGTTCCGCCTTACGGTCGACTTTGCCGTGACTGGTTCGGGAGTGAATCCTGGCAAGCGTGCCCTGTCACGCGTGGTAAACGGTAAGGGTGCTTCATCCTTCGGGGTCTCGCGCAATGCTTACCGCAAGTCGCTTCGCCGTATGGGTGTGTCGGATATCTCGGACGTGCATTTCCTCGCGAAGTTCCTTGTGGGCGACAGGAACGTGGCTACTACAAGCGAGGATGGCCTCTATGCGGTGGATTTCAAGACAATCAAGAATGCGCTCCTGCCGTACCTGAGGCAATCCGACCTGGATGGAATTCCCGTCGAGAAGTTGAGGCTTTTCGGTGCGTCTCCTGATACGATGTCTGCCAAGGTTCCTGGTCCTGACGTGATTGTTCCGGCCCACCTGTTCGAAATTCCTATCGAGGTGCGTGACCATTCCAAGAGTAGGGGTTCCTCAAGCCCGGATGGCACGTTCAATGACGGCGATTCCATCGTGTTTGTGGGTTACGGATCGTCATTCTGGAAATATGCGGATAGCCTCTACTTCCATTCCACATCGCCGTATACCTTTTTCCAGCAGTTCCAGCTAGGCTGGAGCGAGACTGGCAAGGGCTTGCGCTTTGCCGATAAGATATCGTACACCTCCGATGGCGCGAAGGATATCCCGCTTATGCGCTACGTGCGTGCCGAGCAGGATGTCTACTTGAGGGATGCCTATTACGGCAAGCCGCTGGACTGGGACAAGACGACGGGTAAGGAATGGTTCTGGATATGGCACTGTAGGTTCGATACGACGAAGGTCCCGTCTTCTGACCTTATGAGGGATTCCCCGCAGGTGAAGGATTTCCCGGGATTTGTTGATGGCGGTAAGACGCAATTGCAGGCCACGTTCGTTCCGTACCGTTCTGTCTGGGAAGCGAGTGTCGAACGCGATAACGACCAGATTACAGATTACGAGATGTCCGGTATGAGCCTGGAGGAGCGTGTCGCTGCAATCCGGTTCCGCTTTACGCTTAATGGCAAGGAGTATTCGGACGAGTCTGCGGTTGTGGGCCCCGATGGCGGGTTTGTGTTCGATGACGTGCCGCTCAAGGGCTCCGAAAACGAGTATTCCCTGACGATACTTCCCAACGAGAAGCAGTATGACCGCTTTGACGGCTACACCGTGGCCTATCAGTGGAATCCTGTGGTGGATTCTGCTGAATGGTATTTGCCCGGCAAGGTTTCGGGCAAGGTCCGCTTGCCGGTGCCTAATGGCGTGAGTCTCATGAAGTTCGTTGACCTTGTTCCCGTTGGAATCCTTGCGAATTCGGGAAAGTATGCCATAGATAGTGTTGTCGCCGGTGAGGATGTGCGCTATCTTGCCTTCAGGGAAGGCGTTTTCAGGAATGGCGATGGCCGCAACATGCTCGCGGTGGAGGGGCTGCCTGAAAATCATCGTGAAGTGCTTTCGGATATATCGAAAATCAGTTCTAAGACCGAATACCTGATAATCTCTGCTCCGGAATTTCTTGATGGTGCTGTCGAACTCGGTAAGTTCCGTTCGGAAGGGGATGCTGTTTCCAAGTATGCGACGACGGTGGTGAATGTCGAAGATATCTACAGGCAGTATACGGGCGGCTCGCTTTCGCCGGTAGCCATAAGGAACTATATCGCCTACGCCTATTCCGTTTGCCCCGATCTTCAGTACGTTCTCCTGCTTGGCTCCGGTCACTATGACTACCGCGGGGTTATTGCCAAACTGGGCAAGAATTTCATGCCTCCTTTTGAATGGGAAGATAACGTTACCGAGGATTTCTTCGCTGTGCTTGATTCGGGCGAACTGGTACGCTATGGGAACTATGACCTGGATGTGTCTGTCGGGCGCCTGCCGGTCTCTACGGAATCTGAACTCTACGATTATATCGAAAAGGCGAAGGATTACGAGATGGTCGGCCGCTTTGACCATTCGGACTGGCGAAAGACAATCCTGCTTGCGGCGGACGATGCGAAGAATGGAACGGTGGTGGACAGAACTCCGCATACGAAATCCCAGGAAAAGGTCGCGAAAGCGATTGACGCCTTGGTTAACGAGCTCGATTTCCGCTGGAACCAGAGAAAAGTGTACCTGCTGGATTATGAGGAAGATGCAGCCGGGCAGAAGAAACAGGCGACAGAGGACTTTTTGAATATTCTCAACCAGGGCGCCTTGATGACGACGTATTTCGGCCATGGCTCGAAAACGGACTGGGCGGCGGAAGGGCTCCTAAAGCCAAGCTACCTCTCTAGGCTATCGAACAAGGGTCGCTATACGATTCTCAATTCGTTCTCCTGTACGGTAGGCCGGTTCGACCAGGGAGATGCCAGGTCCCTGTCCGAGGAATTCCTGATTGCGCCCTTCAAGGGATCGATTGTCTCGGTCGGTGCCGCTCGAGAGACTTTCTCCACCTACAACGAACTGTTTGGACGGAACTTCATGTTCACGCTCCTGCGTAACGATGGCATATCGATGGGCGACGCCTTCCGTGCGGCAAAGAACGAAGCCTCGGCCTCCTATTCTAGGGCTCGCTTCAATAACGAGCACTACGTGTTCATCGGCGAGCCCGTCACCAAGATGCTCAAGGCTGATTTCAATGTGTCGCTGGACCAGAAACTTGATACGCTCAGGGCTCTCGACAAGGTGAAACTTTCCGGTTCTGTTTCGGGAATGGATAACGGCTTCATTGAACTTTCCTTGCGCGAGAGCCGCAATAGCAAGCGACTCTATATCGGGATTGAGGGTGTGGAAGAAGATACGCTCGATGTGTTGTACGACGGCGCCTTGATCTATTCCGAAAAGGTTCCCGTTGTTGGTGGACGTTATGAGACGGAATTCGTAACTCCGCGCAAGATATCGTTTGGCGATACCGCGGTGGAACTCAATGCGTGGGCCTATTCTAACGATGTCCGTGACATTGGCCGCTTCAGGCTTGGCGGTATCGGTATTTACGGCTTTTCCGCCTACGCCGACTCCATTCATGATTCCGATCCGCCCTCCATAAAGATCCAGAACTGCTATTCTACAGGGTCGGAAGCCTCGTTCTCTGATGAGGAGACGGTGAAACTGCAGGCTCCTGCATGCTTGCAGGTTGTTGTCGAGGATTCTACGGCCATCGATTTCCGCGAGCAGGCGGACGAGGGAATTTCCATAGAGGTCGAAGGGGTCGAGAATCCGTACCATCCGTATCCTTTCCTGGAGCAGTCATCCAAGAAGGCTGTATTCCGCAAGTCGTTTACGCTTGAAAGCTATCCGGAAGGCCATTATGTATTCCACGTACGGGCCATGGATGTGCTTGGAAATGTTGCTGTGAAGACTGTCAATCTGGACATTACCGAAGACATGAAGGCGGGCCTTGCCGATGTGTTCAACGTTCCCAATCCGGTGGGGAAGAAGGGCACTACGTTCTACTTCAAGAACCTTGCCGTGGACCGTGAGCCGACTGTGAATATCTTTATCTACAACCAGCATGGCCGCCTGGTGAAGGTCATCAAGGATGCCGTTTCGGGCGTGACGCACTGGGACGGCAAGGATAACCATGGTCGTAAATTGGCCAACGGACTGTATCATTATGTTGTTCGCAGTGAAGTCCCTGCTTCGGGTAACTTCAAGGCGAAGACGTGGACTAAAAAACAGAAATTGTTGATTTCGAGGTAATTATGGATTTGAGAGAGAAACCGGGGAAGGTGCAGAAATTTTTGGAACTGATGCTGCGCTTTAGACTGATTGCCCTGGTGGTAATGGTTGTCGTAACGGTTCCCATGTTATTGATGAATGTGAAGGGGTTCCTTGTGAGCGGTTGGCAGGGCTTCTTTTCTGTTCCGGTTGCCGCCTCCGAGGCCTTTGGAATGTGGCTTTCGGGAATTCAAGGCGTTCAGAGCCTGTGGTCTTCGGCTCAGTTCCTTGTTGCTGCGGGTGTTGCCTGTGTTGCGATGCTTTTCGTGTTTGGCGGTGTCCGCGCCGGGGTGGCATCGATTGTTTCGACATTGGCAGGCTTTGGCATCTTGATTTTGCTGGATGGCGATGAGAGTGTCGTTCTTCCGATGTTCGGCATCCTCGCACTGGTTTCCCTTGTGCTTTTTATCTTTGTCAAGAAGTCCGTTGTGTGTGCGCTATTCCCGTTTGTCTTGTGCAGTTTTTTCATTCCCTGCCTGGTGGATTTGAGCCCCTGGATTCTTAGCGAGAATTCAATTGAATTTTGGCTGGCAGCATTTGCAATGTTTGCGCTTGCTAATTCCATGGCGTTTGCTGTTGTTGCCGGTAAGCATCTGGGTGCCGGGGTCCCGCAGGCTGGTGCCCTGGTGAAGGCAGCCCGGCAGATGGTTGTGCCTGTGCTTGTCGGTGCGCTGCTGCTGGTAGTGGCCCTTGCGGAAACGCGGGTTGCAACGCCGGCTATGCCGGTTGAAACGGCGCATACGAGCTGGCTGTTCGTTGTCGTACGCTATGTGGCTCTTGTAGTTTGGTTCTTCGTATTCTTCTTTCCGATTTCGTCCTTCGCTCCGTGGGCTCGCCTGCGTGCAGGTAGCCGCCGCGTCGAGATGAAGGACAAAAAAAAGAAGAAGTAATATTAAACGAAAAAAAAGTGGCGGGTCGATAACCCGCCCTTGCATGTGTCATCCCCGGCTTGACCGGGGATCTTCTTTATGCGATATTCAGCGACTGCTCCCTAATGCACTCGATCTCATTCTTGAGTTCGATGGCGAGTGCCGCAATCTCTGCGCTTTGGCATTTTGTCCCGAGGGTATTCGCCTCGCGGCCCATCTCCTGAAGGATAAACCCGAGGTTCTTGCCCTGGGCTCCGCCCTTCTTGAGCGCGTCGAGGAACAGTTTGTTGTGGCTGTGGAACCGCGTGATTTCTTCGTGGATATCGAGCTTGTCGGCCATGATGCAGGCTTCCTGCAGCAGGCGCACGTCGTCGATTTCGCTATCCTTCATGAGCGCGTTGATACGTTCACGGAACTTGACTTTCCATGTCTCGATGCGCTGCGGGTCCAGTACTTCGATTTTCGCGAGCACGTCTTCAAGGTGAGCGACTCGCTTTGTGAGGTCGGCGGCGAGGTTCGCACCTTCCTTTTCACGCATGGCGATGACGCCGTCCAAGGCCTTGTCGAGTTCTGCCTTCAGGTGCTTTTCCCAGGCTTCGTTGTCGGCATTGGCGTCGGTAAACTGCAATACTTCGGGAATGGCGAGCACGTGTTCTAGCTTGATGTCGCCGGCAATGCCGTACTTGGCCTGCATGGCCTTCGTGATTTCGACGAATTTTGCGACGGCCACGTCGTTGTAGCATACGGGGATATTCCCGAGATTTCCTTCGCCGAGCGTGATGCTCATGTTCACCGAGCCGCGGGCCAGCTTGTCCTTGATTTGGGCCTTGAGGTCGTTTTCGAGATAGGCGAAGTTTTTAGGAATCTTGCTCGAGATTTCGAGGAATCGGCTGTTCACGCTGCGGACTTCGATAACGCAACTGACTCCGTTCAGGGTGGATTCGCTCTTTCCGAATCCGGTCATGGAAATAATCGACATGCCCTAATAATAAAAAAATTTTCTACCATGTATCGGCCGCTTGATATCGGCTTTCATTTATTTCGCCTGGGCTGGGTTCATCCGTTTGCTATATTTTTTCACATGGTAACTATCAACGGACAAAGTGTAGAGGCTGCGGGCAAGTCGGTTGCGCAGTACCTTGCCGAGGCGGGGTATAATGCTGTGCGTATCGCGGTAGAACGAAACTTGGAAATTGTGCCCAAGGCGAAGTATGCCGAGACGGTTCTTGCCGATGGCGATGTTGTCGAAGTTGTGAATTTCGTAGGTGGCGGGTGATGCCTGTCGAAACACAGATGCGAGAGCCTTCCCGCGAAGAAATGCTTGCCGCGCTCGAAAAGCGCCAGGGGGCCGATGCCGTGCGCAAGTTGCAGGCGGCGACGGTCGCTGTCTGTGGTCTTGGCGGACTCGGTTCCAATATTGCGATATCCTTGGCTCGGGCCGGTGTCGGCAAACTCGTTCTTATCGATTTTGACTGCGTCGACGTGACGAACCTTCATCGCCAGCAGTACAAGGCATGCCAGGTGGGCCTCCCGAAGCCCGAGGCGCTTCTCTCGAACCTGAAAGAGATTGCTCCTTACACAGAATACGAGACGCATTTCGAGAAAGTGACTGAGGAGAATGTGTCGACGTTGCTAGCCAGGGCAGACGTGATTTGCGAGGCGTTTGACGTTGCCGAAGCGAAGGCGATGCTCGTGAACGCGGTGCTTGAGACGATGCCAGATAAATACCTAGTTGCGGCTTCCGGAATGGCTGGCTACGATAGCGGTAATTCGATTACGGCCCGCAAGGTGACGAAGCGTTTTTATGTCTGCGGCGACGGCAAGAGCGACGTGAATGCGGGAATTGGCCTGATTGCCCCGCGCGTGATGCTTTGCGCCGCCCACCAGGCACTGACAGCTATCCGCCTGATCCTCGGGCTGGAATAATTCTATATTTTCCCCCGAAAAATTTCATAAAGAAGGCTTTATGGACGACAAACTTGTTATCGGTGGTCATGAATTTACTTCCCGCTTTATCCTGGGTTCTGGAAAGTATTCACTGAAATTGATTGAAGCCGCGGTGCGCGATGCGGGGGCACAGATTGTGACCCTGGCGGTGCGCCGGGCGAACACCAAGGACCACGAAAATATCTTGGATTACATTCCGAAGGGCGTGACGCTGTTGCCGAACACGTCCGGCGCCCGCACCGCCGAAGAGGCGGTCCGCATCGCGCGTCTTTCCCGCGAGCTCGGCTGCGGTGATTTCGTCAAGATCGAAATCATGCGCGACACGAAGTACCTTTTGCCCGATAACTACGAGACCATCAAGGCGACCGAAACCCTCGCGAAGGAGGGCTTCGTGGTGATGCCGTATATGTACCCGGACTTGAACGTGGCGCGCGACCTCGCTAACGCGGGTGCCGCAGCCGTGATGCCGCTTGCAGCCCCGATTGGCAGCAACAAGGGCCTTTCCACGCGCGAGTTCATCCAGATTCTGATTGACGAAATCGACCTGCCCATCATTGTGGATGCGGGTATCGGAAAGCCCTCCGAAGCTTGTGCCGCGATGGAAATGGGTGCTGCCGCCATCATGGCGAACACGGCGCTTGCCACTGCGGGCGACTTGCCGCTCATGGCGCAGAGTTTCAAACTTGCCATCGAGGCGGGTCGCAAGGCCTACCTCGCAGGCCTTGGGCGCGTTCTCACGCGCGGCGCTTCCGCGTCCGACCCGCTCACGGGTTTCCTCCGCGATTAACGGCTATCTGTCGTAGGCATAAAGATGGAAAGCGAAAGAAAAGACAATAACTACCTGTTCGATTCCGGGAACCTTTCGGAAGGCGCTCTCGCGAAGAAGCACCGCATAGAGACGGACCCGAGCGCCCGCACGAACATCATGGATTACCTGCCCGGCATGGAAATCATCCAGTCGGACATCGCCGACAAGGTCCTCTCCGAATCCGAGAATTACGATTACAGCAAGTATACCGGCAAGGACGTGAAGCGCGCCCTGGAACACGAACGCTGCACGCTCGAAGACTTCAAGGCGCTCCTTTCTCCGGCAGCCGCTCCGTACCTTGAGCAGATGGCCGCGAAGGCGAAAATCGAGACGAGCAAGCACTTCGGCAACAACGTCTATTTCTTCACGCCGCTTTACATCGCGAACTACTGCGAAAACTACTGCGTCTATTGCGGGTTCAACTGCTACAACCATATCAAGCGCATGCAGCTCACGATGGAGCAAATCGAGCACGAGATGAAGGTCATCGCCGACAGCGGCATGGAAGAAATCCTGATTCTCACCGGCGAAAGCCGCGCCAAAAGCAGCGTGGAATACATCGGTGAGGCCTGCAAGCTCGCACGCAAGTATTTCCGCATGGTGGGCGTGGAAGTCTACCCGGTCAACGTCGACGAATACCGCTACCTGCACGAATGCGGCGTGGATTACGTGACCGTCTTCCAGGAAACCTACGACAAGGTCCGTTTTGAACAACTTCACCTGCTCGGTCACAAGCGCGTATTCCCGTACCGCTTCGACTCGCAGGAACGCGCCTTGATGGCGGGCATGCGCGGGGTGGCGTTCTCCGCACTCCTCGGCCTCTCGGACTTCCGCCGCGACGCGCTCGCATCGGCACTGCACGTGTATTATCTGCAAAAGAAGTACCCGCATGCCGAAATGAGCTTAAGCTGCCCGCGCCTGCGCCCGATTATCAATAACGACAAGATTGACCCGCTCGACGTTCACGAGAAGGAACTCTGCCAGGTGCTCTGCGCCTACCGCATCTTCCTCCCGTTTGTGGGCATTACGGTTTCGAGTCGCGAAAGCAAGGAATTCCGCAACGGCATTGTGAAAATCGCTGCGACGAAGGTTTCTGCCGGCGTTTCGACGGGCATTGGCGACCACGAAAGCAAGTACAGCGGTCACGACGACGGGGAAGGCGGCGACGAGCAGTTCGAAATCAACGACTCCCGCAGTTTCAACGATATGTACGGCGACATCTCGGGCGAAGGTTTACAGCCCGTCCTGAACGATTACCTTTACGTGTAACGGCTAGTATTTGTAGTTTTTGCAGCCGATATCGCCATAGGTCGAGAAGCAGACTCCGTGCTCTGAGAGAAGAGCGCTACCTTCTCCATTCGCGGTGCTTAGCTTTCCACCATTTGGAAGCAGGGCTACTTCCACGGAATGGCTGTGCTCGTTGCGTCCGCTCCACTGGACGCTCATCGTCAAGCGGTAATTTGTTTTATTCGCTTTGCTACCCGAGCCTTGAGATGTTATCCCGTCTAAGCCAGAGGACTTTCCCTTGTTTAACTCTCTGCTGATAAACATCGGTTCCTTGGGAAAGGTCCGGTAATCTGAGTTGTTGTTATAGGGCACGGAATAGTAAGTTTCTCCGTCCTTTTTCCAATCATTATTGGTTCTGGCAATAAGAATGTCCGCAACACCATTAAAGCCGGATTCCTTTAGGGCATTGTACCATGTTCCGCTATTCCCAACCAAGGAACTCATTTCCGAGTTGGCTGTGACACTGGAGTGCTTTCCTTGTACATTGGTGGGAAGATCCGGACGTACTTCTACAATGAACAATTGTACGCCGGATTCACTTTTCAGGGCTTTTTTCAGTTTTTCGAGATTTTCTTGAGCCTTGTCTCCGGTCTTTACAAATGCGCTATTGAACAGAGCGCTTTCATCTTCAATCAGAGCTCTGTTCAACGCCTCTCTCAGGTAGTATAGTTTGAGGAGGTCTACCTTTTCTCTTGATTTTTCAACCATGCCGAAAATATTCGGAACCGCGACAGCGGAGATAATGCCCATGACGGTGATGACGACCATGAGCTCAATCAAGGTAAAGCCATGTTTTTTATTATCTTGCTTTTGCATAAGCATAGTGTACGTCCTTTGCAAAAACTAACCGTGTATACAGAAAAAATAGTTCTTTTTTTACGAAAATAATGCGTTTTTTTTGAAAAAAAGGGATTCTTTAACAGAAATCACAAATAAACCGCCCATTTTTCTATTTTTTGTATACATGAAAAATATCGATACGACCCTTTACTTTATCACCGATAGCACTTGCGTGCCGGAAGATCGTTTTTTACCTGTGGTGGAGGCCGCATGCAAGGGCGGAGCGACAATCATCCAGCTGCGCGAAAAGGACAAGTCCACTCGTGAATACATGCAGCTTGCAAAAGCGACGCACGAGATTACGGCACGTTATGGAATCCCGCTTATTATCGATGACCGTGTGGATGTCGCGCTTGCCATTGGTGCCGAGGGCGTTCATGTGGGGCAGAGCGACATGCCTGCGTGCGATGCCCGGCGTATTCTTGGTTTCGATAAAATCATTGGGGTTACTGCAAAGACGGTTCCTCAGGCGCTTGAAGCTTATGAACAGGGTGCCGATTACCTGGGGTGCGGCGCGATTTACCCCACGACAACTCACGTAAAAACGGTCATCACCCCGGTGGAGACGCTCAAGGACGTTGTGAAGGCTGTTCCCATCCCAGTAAATGCGATTGGCGGACTCAACAAGGACAACATCTTTGTGTTGAAAGGGTCCGGAATTGCGGGCATTTGCGCTGTCTCTGCAATTATGAAGGCCGCCGACCCTGAAACTGCAGCTCGCGAACTCAAGCAGGCGTTTGTCGCTTTAAACAGCTGATATTTATCCTCGCAACTTGTACAATCGTCATCCTCGCGTAGGCGAGGATCTGTGTCATCTGCTTCCGATGAGGCGTTGCCCGACTTTGAGCGGGGCGCCCGGCTTCAGGTTGTTTATTCGGCAAAGGGCATCGACAGAAATATTGAACCATGCGGCGACTTTACCCTGCGTGTCGCCCTTCTTGACGGTGTAATGGTTCTCTTTCTTGAGTTTGCGCTGCATGTTGTAGTGCGCGTTTATGATTTTCTTTTTCGGAACGTGCTCTACTCCCGGTTTTAGTTCCCAGTTCGGGAAGTCTACGATGGTTTCGGGGTCGATGTTGATTTCGCCGTAACGGATCTCGAAATGAAGGTGCGCGCCGGACGATTTTCCGGTATTGCCCGCCAGCCCGACGATATCGCCGGGGTAGACCTTCTCGCCGACTTTTACGAGCCGCTCCGAAAGGTGACCGTATAGCGTTGATAGCCCGTTTTCGTGCTCGACCATCACATAGTGTCCATACCCGCCCTGGTTGTATTTCGAGACGACGACCGTTCCCGGGAATGCCGCAACGACAGGCTCGTCGCGGATGATGCTCACGTCGACGCCACGGTGCAAGCGGTGGTCTCGAATGCCATACCTGGAACCGAGCGGAGCCTTGTGCGTAATGGGGATAAGCATGGTTGAAAAGTCGAAATAGTCTTCGCTTTTCTTTTCCTTGACGACAAGTTGTGGCGATTTATTCTTCTGCTCGCCGACAACCTCGAAATCGACCCCCTTCTTGTCAAGGAGAATCGCCTTGGTAAACGCCTTGGGGTCGTTGGCTTCGATGATTACCTTGTTTGTATCGACTTGGGCGGTCTTGGGTTTCTCGACCTTGGGCTTGGCTTTTTTCTTTGTTTTTGCCTTTGCTGCATCTGCGGACGAACAGAAGCACGCAACCGCAAGGATTAGCGTGACGATGAATGAACCGCGGATCTTTGGGGGCAAAAGGCTCATTTGAGGAAGGCGAAGAATACCGCGCCGATGATGAGGACGAAGGCAACAATGTGGTTCCACTGCAGTGCTTCGTTATTGAATACCGTTGTCGCGATGACGGTAAATACCGTGATGGAAATGGCCTCCTGGATGACCTTCAGCTGCATCAGGTTGAAGGGCCCGCCGTTGATCTTGCTCCCGATGTTGTTCGCGGGAATCATGAAGAAGTACTCGATGAGGGCTACACCCCACGAGGCCAAGATGACGAGGATAAGCGGCCAGTCGGTAGAGATGTGCATTTCCTTGAACTTGAGGTTCCCGTACCATGCTGCAGTCATGAACACGTTGCTGATGATGAGGAGGATTACGGTAAATATTCCGGCTTTCATTGTTTTGCTCTCAATCTATATGGTTTGCCCGTACTCATCTGGTAGGCGAGACGGGCACGTACTTGTTCTAGATACTGGATGTATTTTTCGCTCTGGTAGTCACGGTAGGTCCATTCGAAGGCATGGAAATGCCCGTCCTGGAAATACAGCGTGGGCTCCACGAAGATTCCGCGCTGCATGTATACGCGCTGGCGTTGGTCCTTCGTTGTCGCGAGGAAGAACTGCCCGAGGGTCATGTAGCCCGGGTCCAGGTTTACGGGACGCAGTCCCGGAGTGCCGTTCAGCCTGGCGATTTCGAGTTCGATATCGTTGGTCCAGAGTTTTATGTCGACGATGGTCTCGCGCTCCACGAGAGGCTCGTAGCTGAAGAATGCACGGACGGGAGCGTCCCCGATTTCGTCGACATAGTAGTTTGTGAATGTGAAGGGGAACGGATTAAGGTTCAGGTCTTCTTCGCCGAATCTTTCACGTAAGGTTGTGCGGACAGCCTCGACAGATTGGGCGTCCTTTGCGAGGATTCCCACGATAATCTTGACCTTGGCCGGTGTCCTGAGTTCGCCCATATGCGCTAAATTAGTAATTTTTTTATATGCGCTTTTATATGCTTGTCCTCTTTGTTCTCTCGTCCATGGTCTATGCCGGAGCCCCACGGGTTGTGCCTGCAATTCTCGATTCTATCCCGCACGAAAAATCTCACTTTACGCAAGGAATATTCTTTGACGGCAAGGAAATCGTGGAAACTACGGGCCAGTATGGAGAATCGGGCCTGTACCGCCGTACGCTTGATGGCAAGATTCTTGATTCGGCGCGCCTCGCGGACCGCTATTTCGGTGAAGGTTCCATTGCCGTAGGCGAAGATATCTTCTACCTCACGTGGAAATCCAAGAAGGCTTTTATCTACAACCGCAAACCTTTCCGGCCGAAGGGCGAGTTCCGCATACCGACCGAGGGCTGGGGCCTCACATACTGGCAAAGCGCACTACTGATGAGCAACGGCAGTGATGAACTTTTACGGATAGCGCTCGGCGCTTTTAACGTATTCGACGCGATTCGCGTAACCGATGGCGGCAAGCCCGTGAAGATGCTCAACGAACTGGAAATTGTCGGGAATACGCTATATGCGAATATCTGGCAGACAGCGCTGATTGCCGTCATTGACTTGCCCAGTGGCAAGGTGCTGAAGTATCTGGACTTTGCCGAGAAGGCGCGCAGTCTCTACAGGAGTAATCCGAACATTGACGTGCTGAACGGCATCGCCTATGACGGAAAGTATCTGTGGGTTACAGGCAAATACTGGCCGCAGATCTACAAGATTGCGGTACCGTAGAGAGGGCTCTTCCTATTTGATGGAAGAAGCCGACTCGTAGACAATGACGTTGCTGTAGGTGAGCGCCAGGGATAGGCGGGGCTTGTGCGTGTTGAAGTCGAGTAACCCGTAGTGCGCGTCAAGGGATATGCGGTGTTGGCCGGTACGGAAGCTTACATAGGCTCCGAGGCCAATTTCTACGTTTCCGAAGTCCTCCTGCTCCCCGAAATTGCTGAAGTTGAGCCAGAAGTTGCGGCATATATACTGTTCGAAACCGATGCGAAAGTAGTCACCGATGGGGAGTTGCTCTATAAACGATAGTCCTCCGCTGAATAGTTGTGTCCAGGCGTCAAGGAAGGAACCTAGTTCAACGAGGTCGATGTCGTCTTCATCGTCGTAATAACTGGCGGAATAGGAATAGTCATCATCGTCGTCATCGTCGAAACATACTCCTGTTGCGCAGATGGCACCGACCGTGATGCCGAGCCATATCGCGGAAACCCAGCTGCGCCAGCCGAAATACTTGTCGGCGTAACCGAAGGTCACATAGGGCGATGGTAGGAGGCCCCAGCCTCCTACGTAACCGCTGCGCCTTGCTGTCGTGGTTTCAAGGGCGATGGGTATGTTCCATTCGTCACCCGACAAACTGAAATTGATCTTCTCGGCACGGGCGGTAAGCACGCGCACCTTCTCGTCGTTCTGTCCCTGTTCTGCCGCTTCCATGAAACCGGACGCTGAAGGCGGGTGCATGGTGCATCCGCTGAGAGCGATAAGGAACGCGAAGATTGTCAGGTAGAAGTATCTCATGCCCTTAATATACCGCCACTTTGTTCAAAGCGTATAGCCGCATTTTGAAAAAACGATGAAATGCGGGTATGCGCAGATGGAATGCATTGCTCTAATTTGGAATAGAACTTAATGCACCCCATTCCCGTCCTGCACATCGCAGGTCACGGGCTTGCCGTTCACTTCGAGCGCGAGGGCGTCGCAGAACACGGCGCCACCCTTCACGGAGAGCGCAATCTTCTCGAAGTCCTTGACCTTGAGTTCGCGGGGTTCGCTGGGAGCCACGCCCTTGAAGAGGGCGCGGTCGCCGGGCTTAGCGTCTTCAGGCACGGAGACGAGGCGGCAAGTGTGTGCTTCGTTGTCCAGGTCGCCCGCAAAGAGCATGCCCTGGCTCATGATACCGCGGAGTGCGCTCGGCTTGAGGTTCGCGAACAGCAAAATCTTCCTGTCCTGGAGTTCTTCGGCCTTGTAGCTGCTCTTGAGGCCGCTGCAGATGGTGCGGAGTTCGCCTTCGCCGGCGTCCACCTTGAGCACGTAGAGGCTCGTGGCGTCCGGATGGTCGGCTACTTCCTTGATCTGGGCCACGCGCATGTCCATGGCGGCGGGCACGTCGGCGGCCATCAGCGGCTTGTTCTGCTTGGGCTTCGGCTGGGCTTCGGGCTTCTTGACTTCTTCTTCAATACGCGGGAAGAGCGGCTTGCCTTCGCCGAACGCTTCACCACCCTTGAGGATTCCCCAGGCGAGGTCGTCGGCGCTCTGGAACTTGCAGCCGATCATGGCGAGGCCTTCTTCAGCCTTGCCCGGAATCACCGGCCACAGCAGGCTGAGCGAGAGGCGTACGGCTTCGGCGGACACGTAGAGCACGGTCGCGAGTTCGCCCTTGAGGGCGGGGTCCTTCGCGAGTTTCCACGGGGCCTTGACTTCGAGGTAGCGGTTGATGCTACGCACAAGCTGCATGATGGTCTCGATAGACTGCGAGAGGCGTGCCTGCGGCAGGCCTTCCTTGATTTCGGCAATCACCTTGTTCGCGAGGTCGATGACTTCCTTCTCGGCGTCGCCGATGGAGGTCGCTGCGGGGAGCTTGCCTTCGAAGTTGTTAAGCACCAGGCGGTGTACGCGGTTCAGCACGTTACCGAGGTCGTTGGCGAGGTCGCTGTTGATGCGGCGCACGAAGGCGTCGTGCGTGAAGTTTGCATCCTGGCCCACCACCATTTCGCGGGCGAGAAAATAGCGGAACGCGTCGATGCCGTACTTTTCCATGTAGTCCATCGGGTTCACGACGTTGCCTGCGGACTTGCTCATCTTTTCGCCGCCGTTCACGAGCCACCAGCCGTGTGCCAAGATGTGCTGCGGGAGCGGAATGTCAAGAGCCATGAGCATCGTCGGCCAGTACACGCTATGCGTGGTGAGGATGTCCTTGCCGATGAGGTGGTAAGTGGCAGGCCAGATCGGCGTGCCGTCGGCATAAGTCTTGTGGAAGGCGGTCGAGGCGCTCACGTAGTTCAAAAGCGCGTCGAACCACACGTAGGTCACGTAGTCGGTGTCGAAGGGCAGCGGAATGCCCCAGCTAAGGCGTGCCTTCGGGCGGCTGATGCAGAGGTCATTCAGCGGCTGGCGCAGGAATCCGCGGATTTCGTTCCAGCGGTAGTCCGGCACAATCCAGTCCTTGTGGCTTTCCAAGAAGTCAATCAGCTTCTGCTGGTAAGAACCCATCTTGAAGAAGTAGTTCTTTTCCTTGAGCCATTCCACCGGGCGGTGGCTGATGGGGTCGCACTTGTTCTCGTCGAGTTCGTCTTCGCTGAAGAAGCGTTCTTCGCCTACAGAGTACCAGCCCTCGTATTCCTTCGAGTAGATTTCGCCCTTGTCCCAGAGCTTCTGCAGGCATTCCTGCACAAAGGCCTTGTGTTCGGGCATCGTGGTGCGGATAAAGAAGTCGTTACCGATACCCATCTTCTTCCACAGGTCTTCGAACCGGTGGTAGTATTCGTCCACGTGTTCCTGCGGGGTCACGCCGCGCTTTTCGGCGGCACGCTGCACCTTCTGGCCGTGTTCGTCGGTACCGGTCAAGAAGAACGTCTGATAGCCCAGAATCTTGTGGAAGCGGGTGAGGATGTCCGCGAGGACGGTGGTGTAGGAGTGCCCGATATGCGGGGCGTCATTCACGTAATAAATCGGCGTTGTAACGTAAAAATTTTTCATGGCCTCAAATTTAGTAAAAGGCGAGTGCAGCGGCAAAGCGTTTACGCTTTGACATTGCCGAGCCGTACTAAATGCGCCCCGAAGGGGCGCCAATTTAGTAAAATTTGTTAGTTGAGGAACGTCATGGCGGGCTTGACCCGCCATCTAGATTTTATATTTCATAAAAAAAGAGGTCCCTATGTCTTTTATGGATTTGGCCAAGAATCGCTATAGCTGCCGTGCCTTTACCGCCCAGGCGGTAGAACCCGAAAAACTCGCCCAGGTGCTCGAGGCGGGCCGCCTTTCCCCGACTGCAATCAACGCTCAGCCCGTGACCGTGAAGGTCATCAAGTCTCCCGAGGCCCTAGAAAAGATTCGTGGCATCACCCGTATGGCCTACAATGCCCCCGTGGTCTTGATGGTCTGCTACGACGAACCCAACTGCTATACTGCCGAAAAGTACAACGACAACTTCAACAGCGGCGTGATGGATGCGAGCATCGTCACCACCTCGATGATGATGCAGGCAACCGACCTTGGCCTTGCGACCCTCTGGGCCCGCGGCTTCAATGCATCCTACATCGAGAGTGCATTCGAATTTCCGGACAACTTAAAGCTTGCCTGCCTCCTGGATATCGGCTATGCCGACCCCGAGAACGGAGGCCCGTCGCCCAGGCACCCCGTGCGCAAGAGCATGGAAGAGTTCATGAGCGAAGTCTAATTTTATTATATTGCGTCCAGTGAAAATTCGTATATCCACAGAGACCCTGAACCGAGTGAAGCGATTCCGCAAGAACAAGCGGGCGTTCTGGTCTTTGGTGGTACTCTTGATTGTATATTTGCTTTCGCTCACGAGCCCGTGGACGGTGAACGACGAACCGCTCTTTTTGCGCTATGGTGGCAAGACGTATTTCCCGGCGTTTGTGCGGTACAGTGATGCGGACTTTGGCGGGGAATACCAGACGGAAGCCGATTACGCGAAACTATTTGCTGCGGTGCGTGAGTGTGAGGAAGATGCCGCCGAGGGCTTTACCCGTGCGGGCGGTTGTCCCGAAATGTGGGTGATTATGCCCCCTATTGCGCACGACCCGCTGAAGGCCGATTTAAGCGAAGATGGTGCACCTCCGTTTGCACCGAGCGCGAGGCATTGGCTCGGTACAGACAGTAACGGGCGTGATGTGCTCTCGCGTTTAATCCACGGCTTTAGAATCTGTATCAGCTTCAGCCTGCTCTTGACTCTTCTCGGGACATTCCTCGGAATTGTCATCGGTGGTATTCAGGGCTACCTAGGCAGGTTCTGGGATATCGGAATGCAGCGTATGATAGAAATCTGGTCATCGTTGCCGATGCTATATGTGGTGATCCTTATCGGGAGCATCTATGGTCGCAGTTTTTGGCTCCTGATTCTGATTATGGCGGCGTTTAACTGGATTTCGCTTAGTTACTACATGCGTGCTGAATTTCTGAAACTGCGTGATATGACCTATGTGCAGTCTGCGAAGGTTCTAGGAATGTCTCACCGCCACATTTTCTTTAAGGAAATCCTCCCGAACGCGATGACGCCCGTGGTGACGCTTTTCCCGTTTACGCTGATTGGCGGTATCGGGAGCCTTACCTCGCTCGATTTTCTGGGATTCGGCCTGCAACCGCCCACGCCCAGCTGGGGCGAACTCATGAGCCAGGGACTCAACAACTTGTATGCCCCGTGGATCTCGGTAAGCACGGTCGCCGCCTTGTTTGTGACGCTGCTTTTGACCACGTTCGTGGGCGAGGGCGTGCGGGATGCCATGGACCCGAAGTCGGGAGATAGGTATGTGTAATACTTCGCCGGTTTTGCAGGTGCGTGACCTTTCGGTTGCTTTCGGGTACGACAAGAATGGCTGTCCGCGCGATGGCATAAAGCCATTGCAGGTTACGGACCGCGTCTCGTTCGAGATCAGTGCGGGTGAGTTCTTCGCGCTGGTAGGTGAGTCGGGCTGCGGCAAGAGCGTGACCTCCATGAGCATATTGAGACTGTTGCCTCAGCCGAGTGCTCGTATTGTCGAAGGCTCCGTGCTGTTCTATGGCTCGGGCGAGTCGCACAAGAATGCCGAACCCGTTGATCTTGTGAAATTGCCGCTTGCCGATTTGCAAAAGGTTCGCGGGTCCGAAATCGCGTGCATATTCCAGGAACCGATGCAGGCGCTGAATCCTGTCGTGACCATCAGGAAGCAGTTGCTTGAGGTGTTCAAGTTTGGTGGTGCCAAACTGGGTGCGGCCGACCCGCTGGCCGCAATCCGGGAGATGCTGGCTCTTGCAGGCTTCAACGACCCCGACCGCGTGCTGAACGCCTACCCGCATGAACTTTCAGGCGGCATGCTCCAGCGCGTGTGTATCGTGATGGCGCTGCTCCCGAAGCCCAAGCTGATTATTGCCGACGAACCGACTACAGCTCTCGACGTTACGGTGCAGGCGCAGGTCCTTGCGGTACTCAAGGATATGGCAAACCGCACGGGTACCGCGGTCCTGCTTATTACCCATAACATGGGGATTGTCTCGCAGTACGCGGACCGCGTGGCGGTGATGTACGCCGGCCGCATCGTAGAATGCGGCCCCGTGCGGGACGTGATCGACAATCCGATGCACCCCTATACGCAGGGGCTGCTGGCCGCCATCCCCGAAAACCACAGCGACATGCGTACAATGAAATCTATCCCAGGTAGCGTACCGCATCCGCGTGATTTTGTGGCTGGCTGTCGCTTTGCTGACCGCTGTGAAAAATGCGTGTCATTACCGGCCGAGTTGCAGGCCAGGTGCCGTTCGCAGGAAATCCCGCCGAAAGTAGGTGGCGAGCATTTCGCGCACTGTTTTAAAGATATTTCCTAATTCCGGGAACACGCCGGAACAGATAAACTAGACCGAGCGAAATCCCGAAGAACAGTAGGGTCATCAGCGGGACTGTCACCAACGGGTGCGGAATCAGCATGGAAAGTTTGAATCCGTAAAACATCCGGATGAATAGCGGGTGGATGATGTAAACTCCCAGCATGCATTTCGAAATATCGATGAGCCGCGATTGCGTCGACGTCCTGTCCTTAAATTTTTCGTGGAAAAAGCAGAAAACGCCTACTGCCATCAGGAACGTCGTTGGCCTGAAATTCCCGAAGAAGAACTCGTTCGGGGCATCGCGCAGTAGGCTGATGTACGTGGAGTAGAAAAAGGCGATAACCCACGAGAGAATTGCTCCCGCGTACACGATGCGGCGGGCCCTTTGCCCGATTCCATGGTGCGCGATGTAGAAGCCGGTCAGGTAAAAGCCCGCAAAAGTCGTGCAGCCGCGAATACCGATATTCTTATAGAGTGTAAAGTCGAACCATTTACCGAGCAGGTGGCTGACCGTCGGGAAAACGAGCCCGAAGGCAAAGAATATCGCGATGACATAGAGCACCATGTGCTTGCTCGCATGCTCGGTAAACACGCGCAGAGCTGGCGTAATCAGGTAAAGCCCTGCAATCGCATATAGGAACCACAGGTGCGTCGCCGGCGTCGTGAAAAGTAGTACTGGCGCAGAGACCACGTTCAAAATCGTCTCGCCGATGCCCGCACCGGTCTTGAACCCCACACAGAGCGCATCGACAATGCCGTAAAACATGACCCAGAATACGATCAGTGCGAGAATCCTCACGAGATTGTGCTTCAGCACTTTCTGGGGTGTGTGCGGGTACTTGGGCGAGAGCATGAACGCCCCGCTTATCATGATGAACACGCCTACGCCGAAACGTGAAAGGCTGTTCATGAAGTTGAGCACGAAGAAGTCGGGAGTATCTACCGGGGTGTCGTACCACGCGGAAGTCACCGTATGCTGGAAAACCACGACAAGCGCCGCAAAGATGCGTAGCCATTCGGCGTAAATCTCCCGCTGTTTTTCCATTACTTGAGCCCGTATTTCTCGGCGACTTTTGCTCGGTCCTCGTCGGAAAGGCTCTTCAAATAGGCCTTCCAGCCGGGGCAGAAGTTGATATGGAAGCGCCAGAAACGCCCGAGCAGCGACTTGGGATTCTCGTCGTATTTGGCCCGAAATTTGCAATCAGCACACGCCATAATGTAGCTCCTTGTTTATAAACATAAAAAAATCCCTCACATTTTTGCGAGGGACTTTTCAATGCTTGGAGATCCCCGCCTTCGCGGGGATGACATTGGGTGAATTGACGCCTTCGGCGTCCGCCCTACGGCTCAAAAATAAAAGAGAAGTCCTTTGGACTTCTCTTTTGCTTTATTCGCCTTGTAGGCTATTACTTCACCTTGAGGGCGCCGCGTTCGAGCTTGATCGTGAAGTTCGTAACGTCGCACACTTCGCTCGGACCCCAGTACTGGATCGGACCCGGGTAGGTGTAGGATTCAGTCTTGGCCCAAACGTCGCGGTTCTTGGCGAAGAACTTGAACGGAGCGCCGTTCAGTTCAACGAGAGCCTTCTGGATCACCGGCTTGTCGGCACCGTGACGACGTTCGATGTTCATCATCATGGTGATAGGAATGCCACCGGCAGTCCACTTTTCGATGCCCTTCGTGAGGTCACGCACGGAGCTCATGTAGCCGTTCATCTTGTTGAAGGCGAGCACGGAGGCGGTGAAACCGAGGCTGTAGCAGTAGTCGGCGTCGAAGTTCGACGGAGCGGCGCAACGGCCTTCGTAACCGAAGAAGTGGTTGAGAGCGCTGAACTTGCCCTTGAAGTTCTTGCGGCTCTTGAGTTCCTTCTTGACCATCTCGATGATGAGCTTTTCGGTTTCGATGAGGGAAACCTGCACGTTGCCGTGGCTGTCGCGGTCGAGCATCAACTGGCCCTGAGTGGTGGAGGGGAGGCTCTTGAGGACTTCAGCAGAAGCCTTAGAGATCCACTTGCAGAGCAATTCCACCTTGGCGGCGGTGTCGAGACCTTCGACTTCCTTTTCGTGGTGGGCGAGGGCTTCAGAGAGTTCAGAGATGAGCACGCCGACATCCGGGATGAATTCGAGGAGGCCTTCCGGAATGAGAGCCACGCCGAAGTTCTTGCCGGCAGCGGCACGGGCAGCGACGATGTCTGCAACGTACTTGATGACCTGCTTGAGCTTCATCTTCTTGGCCTTGACTTCTTCAGAAATCAGGCAGATGTTCGGGTGGGTCTGGAGAGCGGCTTCGAGAGCGATGTGAGAAGCGCTACGGCCCATGAGCTTGATGAAGTGCCAGTACTTCTGGGCAGAGTTGGCATCGCGCATGATGTTGCCGATGAGTTCGGAGTAGGTCTTCACGGCGGTGTCGAAACCGAAGGAGGTTTCGATGTATTCGTTCTTGAGGTCGCCGTCGATGGTCTTCGGGCAGCCGCAAACAACGCAGGTAGCGCCGTGTGCCTGGAAGTATTCACCGAGAACAGCAGCGTTGGTGTTGGAGTCGTCACCACCGATGATCACGATAGCGTCGAGCTTCTGAGCCTTGGCAACAGCCATGCACTTCTTGAACTGTTCTTCAGTTTCGAGCTTGGTACGGCCGGACTGGATGATGTCGAATCCACCAGTGTTGCGGTAGGCGTCCATGATCTTTTCGTTGATCACGATGAACTTGCCGTTCTCGAGGCCGGACGGGCCGCCGAGGAAGCCGAGGAGCTTGGAATTCTTGCTGATGCTCTTGATACCGTCGAAGATACCCGCGATCACGTTGTGTCCACCGGGAGCCTGGCCGCCGGAGAGCACCACGCCTACGTTGAGGGCCTTGCCGGCAGCGGCCTTGGTGGCCTTCTTCATGCCGATGTACGGTGCACCGTAGGTGTTCGGGAACAGGGCCTTGATCTTGGCCTGGTCACGGACGGACTGGGTGGGCTTGCCCTTCACGAGAGCGACTTTGAGAGCACCGTCGCGGAGAGCGGCGGGGAGTTTCGGCTGGTAGGCCTTGCGGGCCTTGCCGAGGACGGACAGATTGTCAGCCATTGTTTCTTCCTTTTGAATTTTCGCGCAGCCAAAACCGCGCGGTCATGGGTTAAAAAATTACGCGAGTAAATATAGTAAAAGGCGAGTGCAGCGGCAAAAGAAAACCCGGCAAATCAGCCGGGCTTCTCGAGGAGGTGAATAAGGGTCTGTTATTTAAAGTTCGCGGTAATGTTCGTTTGGCCGTTAATCTGAATCTTGCGCGGGTTCTGCGTCTGGCCATCAGACCAGTTCGAGAAAACAGACCCGTTCGACGGAACCGCGGTAATCTCCATTTCCATGCCAGTGAAGAACTTACCCTGATAATTGCTGCTCGGGAGTTTCATGCCTTCTACGAGCACGGAGCCGCTTCCGCTGACGTTGATGCTCACGTTGGCTTCGCCCGAGAGGCCGAAGTAGTTGGCCATTTCCTGCCTAAATGTCTGGGTGCGATTCTGGGCGAACCTCAGGATGTCAGCGCCAGAAGGCGACCAGTTGTACTTGGCCTGGTTGCGGGGCCAGCGCTGTTGGTCGCGGGACTGTTCGGAACTCGGAAGCATGTTGAGCTGGTTCTGCACAGCCTTCTGGACCTTTTCGTAGGTCAGGTAGTCGTTCAGGAGGATACAACCCTGGTTGATAAACAGGCGCTTGAAATCGGGATTTTCCAAAAGCTTTTTCAGCATGTTGCCGATTGTGGTATTGCCTCCCGAGCTCCAGCCGCCCATGCCGCCTATATCCCAGTTGCCCATGCCGCCGGGTTGCTGGCCACCAGGCTGCTGCTGACCGCCCTGGTTCATGGTGGCGCTGCCGAGCACCCACTGGAACATGTTCTGGCTTTCGGTGTCAAATCCCATGATGCCCGGGGTAAATCCGTAGCCGTGGTCCACGTCGAAAATCATGAACTTGAACGGATAACCGTTCTGCGGGCTGCCCCAGGCGCGGATGTTGTTGTTCGGCCAGTCTCCGTTATGGATGTACATTTCGGCAACCATGTACTGGGCAAAACTGCTGACGTTCATCTTTTCTTTAATCTGCGCATAGGACTGGTTGTTTTCGCCTGCGAAGTTTCCGCTGGTAATCGAGTTTGTCAGCTGGCTGAATTCAGAACTGGATGCTCCGTTGGTTCCGCTGGGTGCCCATCCGTTGACGCATCCCTGCTCGCCGTTGGAGCAGTTCTTGACAACGTTGATGCTTTTGGAATCAATGCCGTAGTTGGTCTCGACAAAACTCCTGTTCAGGCGTTCGCGCAAGTCGTGGATGCCGAAGTATTCGCCGTTGTAGAACACAACCACCTGGAGGCTGCGCTGGTAATCCACGTCGGTACCTTCCATGAGGCTCACCAGCATGGGGTCGCCAAAGTAGTCGGTCCAGAAACGGTTACCGTTGTTGCGCAGGTTGAAACTCTTGATTTTCTTCGCTTCGGGGCGAGTCTTGAAGAATGAATATTTTAAAACCTTGTCGCCGTAGTCGTCGTTATCCATCTTGATGGCGACACTCTTCTTGGGCTTGTAGCGGCTGTAGTTACCGATAATGGAAATGCCTGCGTCGATTTCCCAGGTCTTTTCGGTGGAGGAACTGCCCTTTTCGAAGTATTCCACGTGTACAGGGAGTTCGTCGTCCTTCCAGAAGTTCGCCTGCTTGCAGGGCTCGGTACATTTGGGATTGTTGGTGTCATCGCCGCCGACATCAAAACTCCATTGACTCTGCGGGTTATTGGTCAAGTCGCCGGTTGCGTAAAGGCCTGCGCTTGAATCGAACATGTCGTGATGGTTTACGGTTAAAGCCACCACCGGTATAGAGACGTTCTCGTTAATAAAGTAGGTCTGCGTCGTGGTATCTGCCGGCTGTCCATTCACGAATTCGGAGCAGCGTACTACGGAATTCTGCGTAATCTGCTTGGGCTGAGTAATCTGTTCCGAGTTCTGGGTGGGGAAGGAGCCGTCAAAGGTGCACTTGATCTGCCCGCCCTTCTGCGGGGTAGGCGGATCGATGGTCAGGTTCTTGTAGAAACCTGCCTTCGGGAGGAAGGTCTCCTTGGCTTTGTGGTTGTCGTCGTATTCCTTGAGCCCGCTCGAGGAAGATGCGATGGGGTTAATTGCCGATGAACTGGAAATGCCGGGCAGAATCGCTGAACTTGATGAAAGACCGGGAAATACGGAACTGGATATCTGCGGGTTCGGGATGGTTGTGGAACTAAGCGGATTTTCCTGCCCTTGGTTCGGGTCGCCCGGCTGGTTATTTGGGTCGTTGGGGTCGACTACGGGAATGGAGTCCTGTATGCTGGCATACGGGTCGATTGGGTTAGTTCCGGTTGGCTCGTCGGAGCATGCCGTAAAGACGGCCGTGGCAAGGACAACGGGGAAAAGAAGCACTTTTCTTTGCATACATTCTCCTGATGATGTATAGCATTTGCACACACACCGACACACACCGGTCCTTAAATTAATATGGTTTTCCCGTTACTTTGTCTTTGTTAAGGGATTATTTACATGTTTTTCGGGGTGAAAAGTGCCATTTTTGATTAAAATCACGCATTTTCAATGGTGGGCGAGACTAAATGCCCCGATAAACAAAAAAAAGGATTAAACGTCTATAAAATAGACCGTTTAATCCTCGATTTTGACGCTTTACAATAAAGGCTACGTCAAAACTTATTTGGCCTGCTTGGGCATCTGCACGGAGATGTGGATGTCCTGCAACTGCTGGAGGTCCACTTCGCTCGGGCACTGGTCCATCGGGCTAGAAGCACTCGTGTTCTTCGGGAACGCGATGTAGTCACGGATGGATTCTTCACCTTCCATGGTAGCCACGACGCGGTCGAGACCGAAGGCGAGACCACCGTGCGGAGGAGCGCCGTACTTGAAGGCGTCGACGAAGAAGCCGAACTTGGTGCGAACCTGTTCTTCGGTAAGGCCGAGCAGGCGGAACACCTTTTCTTGGACTTCCGGGTTGTGGATACGGATAGAACCGCCACCGATTTCCACGCCGTTCAGAACGAGGTCGTAGGCTTCGGCGTTGCAATCCTTGAGGTTGCCACCGAGCATCATGTCCAGGTGTTCCGGAAGCGGGTTGGTGAACGGATGGTGCATGGCCATGTAGCGGCCTTCGGTGTCGCTGTATTCGAACATCGGAAATTCGGTAATCCACACAAATTCGCGCTTCTTCGGGTCGCGGAGGCCCTTGATGCGGGCGACTTCCAGACGGAGCTGGCCCATAGCCGTAGCAGCAACCTTTTCCGGACCGGCGATGAAGAACATCATGTCGCCGCACTTGGCGCCAACAGCGTCGCGCAGTTCGTTGAGCTGTTCGGTCGTGAAGAACTTGCCGACCTGCGTTTCCACTTCGTCGTTTTCCTTGACGCGCATCCACACGAGGCCCTTGGAACCGTACTTGCCCACGTAGGCTGTGAGTTCGTCAATCTGCTTGCGGGTGAAGTCAACGCAACCCTTGGCAGCGATACCGCGGATCTTGCCACCGGCGGCAACGCAGTTCTTGAACACGCCGAAGTTGGACTTTGCACCGATTTCGGACACATCGTGGATTTCGAGGTCGAAGCGGAGGTCCGGCTTGTCGGAACCGTACTTGAGCATGGCTTCGTGCCACTTCATACGGCGAATCTTCTTGGGAGGTTCGAAGTTCCAAACCTTACCGAGAACTTCGGTCACGAACTTGTCGAACATTTCCATGACTTCGTCCTGGTTGACGAAGGACATTTCAACGTCGATCTGCGTGAATTCCGGCTGACGGTCAGCGCGGAGGTCTTCGTCGCGGAAGCACTTGGCAATCTGGAAGTAGCGGTCCATGCCGGCAATCATCAAGAGCTGCTTGTACTGCTGCGGAGACTGCGGAAGGGCGTAGAACTTGCCCGGGTTCACGCGGGACGGCACGAGGTAGTCACGGGCGCCTTCCGGAGTGGACTTGCAAAGGCACGGAGTTTCGATGTTTTCAAAACCGTTAGCGTAGAAGAAGTCGTACACGGCCTTGAGGAAGCGGCTCTTGAGGAGGAGCTTCTTCTGGATCCACGGGCGGCGGAGGTCCAGGTAGCGGTACTGCAAGCGGAGGTCGTCGTTTTCCTTGCATTCTTCGTTCGGGTCGTTAATGGCGAGCGGAGAAGTGAGAGCGGCGTTCAGGATTTCGAGCTTGTCGGCCTTGACTTCGATTTCACCCGTAGCGAGCTTTTCGTTGGTGTTGCCTTCTTCGCGGGCGTAGACCTTACCAGTCACGTAAATAACGTATTCGTTACGGAGCTGTTCGGCGGTCTTCAACACGTCGGCGTTGTAGTCGGGGTTGAAAACGATCTGGGTCTTGCCATACTTGTCGCGGAGGTCAACGAAAATCACACCACCATGGTCACGGCGGCGATCCACCCAACCGGCGAGTGTTACGGTCTGGCCAACATCTTCCTTGCGAAGCTGGCCGCAGTTATGTGTACGTTTCATGGTTGTATCCTTGAAGATAATTTTTCGGGCGTAAATATAGTAAAAACGTGATTGTTATCTCTGAAAAACGTTTATGTCATCCCCGCTATACGATACTTGGCAACTTGTTGCCATAGTAGAGTTATCCTCTTTGGGGAGAAGACGGGGATTTCTTTTGCATTGCATTTTTCACTTTTTTGTTTTGTAAAGTCAGATTTTACACAATCTGTGCTTTTTCGTCGGGAAAAAATGCTTTTTTGTCTTTTTTTTCAAAAATTTTCATTTTTTTCTGAACTTTTGGCAAAAACTACTTGTATATTACTAACGAAATTTTCTGGATTAGGGCTAGCAGGGCCGTTTTTTGTCATGTAGTCCTGTCCGGATTCGTAATTGGAGATATATATGGCAGAAGACTTGCAATACCTTATGGAACGCATCCAGAAAGATGCTGTCGATAAAGCAGAAAACGAGGCGGCGGCTATCATTGCCAAGGCCAAGGAAAAGGCGGCCGATATCGTGAAGGCTGCCGAGGCCGAAGCGTCCGCCCGTCTGGAAAAGGCCGACAAGGACGCCGAAGCGTTCACGGAACGCAGCGAACGCACCCTTGAACAGTCCGCCCGCGACCTCCTGCTTTCGGTAGGCAAGAATCTCGAAAAGATGATTATGGACCTGCTTAACCTCCAGGTGGAAAAGTCCCTGGACGAATCTACGGTCAAGGCCATGCTCTTGGCAGTCGCCAAGTCCTACAATTCCGACATCGAGGTGGATTTCTCCGATGCCGATGCCCGTAAGCTCAGCTCCTTTGTGATGGGCGAGTTTGCCAAGCAGCTTTCCGCCGGCGTGAAGGTCGAAAGCGACAAGGGTGTCAAGTTCGGCTTCCGCATCAAGCTCGATGGCGGCAAGGTCACCCACGAATTTACAGAAGCTGCAATGGCCGACGCTCTTTCGGCCCTGCTCCGTCCGCAACTTTCCCGCGTTGTAAACGCCGCTGCCCAGGCCAAGTAGGATCGCGATGAGCTCTCCTTCTTACCTGATGGCGTCTCTTCCGATGCTCGAGATGGGCGACGTTCCGCCCCTCACCATGGAAGAGTTCCGTCACCGCTGCATTGGCGTGCTGTCCGAGCCGGAGCTTCTGGCCCTGGACGCCGTTCTCGACGACGGTGAATGCGAAGAATGTGACGACGAGTTCGTTCGTGCCTACAAGGCCCACGAAATTCAGATGAAGAACGTCTCGGGCAGGCTCCGCGCGGCTGCGTGGGGCCCGGATGTCCGTTTTACGGACAAGTCCTTCCCGGGCTACGATGTCACTTTCGCGAAGATGATTCAGGACGCGTTTGCCAAGTCGAATCCTATGGAAAAAGAGCAGGATATCGACAAGGCCCGTTTCTGGCTTGTGGACTGCCTCGCCGGTGTAGGCGAGGGGACTGTCAAGCATGTTTACGCATATGCGATCAAGCTGAAAATTTGTGAACGCTGGGCCCGCCTGACTGAAGAAGCCGGCGACAGCGCTGTTTTGAATGTTATTAATGCAAACGACCCTGCATACGCCTCTACGGCGGAGCAGGAATGACCGGAGGTCCATTTTCAATGGCTAGTATCGGAAAAATCATCGGCGTGAACGGAAACTTGATACGCGTCAAGTTCGAAACCGCCGTGTCCCAGAACGAAGTGGCGTATGCCAAGCTTACCCAGAAAAACAAGGACGGCAAGTCCGAAGTTATCCCCCTCAAGAGCGAAGTCATCCGTATCCGCGGTGACTACGCCGAACTCCAGGTGTTCGAAGACACCACGGGGCTCAAGACGGGTGACGAGGTGGAATTCACCGGCGAACTTTTGTCCGTAGAACTTGGCCCCGGCCTCTTGACTCAGGTCTTTGACGGTCTGCAGAACCCGCTCCCGAAGCTTGCCGAAGAATGCGGCTTCTTCCTGCAGCGTGGTAAGTATTTGAAGGCGCTCCCCCGCGACAAGAAGTGGGCATTTACCCCGGTCGCGAAGGTGGGCGATGTGGTGGTCGCGGGCGATACGCTCGGCACCGTGCCCGAAGGCGTGTTTACGCACCGCATTATGGTGCCGTTCCGCCTGCTCGGCAAGTGGACTGTGGAATCGGTCTCTGCCGCTGGCGAACATGTGGTTGAAGATGTGGTCGCCAAGCTCAAGAACGACAAGGGCGAAACCCAGGACGTGACCATGGTGCAGACCTGGCCGGTGAAGATGCCGATCAAGGCCTTCGAAGAACGCCTCCGTCCGAGCAAGCCTCTGACCATGCAGCAGAGAATTATAGATACGTTCTTCCCCGTGATGCAGGGCGGTACGTTCTGTACGCCGGGCCCGTTCGGTGCCGGTAAGACCGTGCTCCAGCAGCTCATGAGCCGCTACGCCGACGTGGATATCGTGATCTTGGCCGCTTGCGGTGAACGTGCAGGTGAAGTGGTGGAAACCCTCCGCGAATTCCCTGAACTGATTGACCCGCGTACCGGCAAGTCCCTCATGGAACGTACGCTGATTATTTGTAACACGTCTTCGATGCCGGTGGCTGCTCGTGAAGCTTCCGTGTACACGGGTGTGACCCTCGCTGAATACTACCGTCAGATGGGCCTGAACGTGCTCTTGCTCGCTGACTCTACTTCTCGTTGGGCTCAGGCTCTGCGTGAAATGAGCGGCCGCTTGGAAGAAATCCCCGGTGAAGAAGCCTTCCCGGCCTACCTCGAATCTGTGATCGCCGCCTTCTATGAACGCGGTGGTGTGGTTCGCCTGAAGGATGGTTCTACTGGTTCCGTGACGATTTGCGGATCTGTTTCTCCGGCAGGTGGTAACTTCGAAGAACCCGTGACCCAGGCTACCTTGAAGGTGGTGGGCGCATTCCTCGGCCTTTCCCGTGAACGTTCTGACCAACGCCGCTTCCCGGCTATTCACCCGCTGGATTCCTGGTCCAAGTACGAGGGCATCATCGATTCCAAGAAGGTGGCTGAAGCCCGTAGCATTCTTGCGAACGGTGTGGACGTGAACAACATGATGAAGGTGGTGGGTGAAGAAGGTACCTCCATCGATGACTTTGTGATTTACTTGAAGTCTGAATACCTGGATGCAGTTTATCTGCAGCAGGACGCCTACAACGAAATCGACGCCGCTTGCTCTGCCGAACGCCAGAAGTACGTGTTCGACAAGGTTTACACCATCCTCAAGACCCCGATGAAGTTTAGCGAGAAGGACGTCGCCCGTACGTTCTTCCTTAAGCTCACTCAGTCGACGAAGGACTGGAACCGCGTCAAGTTCGATTCCCAGGAATTCAAGGACCTTGAACAAAGTATTTTCGCTTCCGTGAAGGAGGTTTCCGCTAATGCATAATGTGGCATACCATCGTATTGAACGCATCGCCGGTTCCGTGATTACGCTCCGTGCCGAAGGTGTTGCAAATCAGGAACTTGCCCAGGTGACAAGTTCGTTCGGAACATCCCTTGCCCGCGTGATCCGTATTGACGGCGACATGGTGGACTTGCAGGTGTTCGCAGGTGCCCGCGGTATTTCCACCGACTCCGAAGTGCGTTTCCTCGGTGAACCGATGAAGGTCCCGTACAGCGAAGCCTTGCTCGGCCGCGTGTTTAACGGTGCCGGCAAGCCTCGCGACAACGGTCCCGAAGTGGACGGCGAACGCATTACTATCGGCGGCCCTTCCGTGAACCCCGCAAAGCGTATCATCCCGAAGACGATGGTGCGTACGGGTATCCCGATGATCGACGTGTTCAACACGCTCGTGGTTTCGCAGAAGCTCCCGATTTTCTCTATCGCCGGTGAACCCTACAACGAACTCTTGGCCCGTATCGCATTGCAGGCCGAAGTGGACGTGATTATCCTCGGCGGCATGGGCCTCAAGCACGATGACTACCTGTACTTGAAGGACTTCCTCGAAAAGAACGGTGCCTTGAGCCGTACGGTGATGTTCATGCACACCGCCTCTGACCCGATCGTGGAATGCTTGCTCGTGCCGGATGCTTCCCTTGCCGTGGCTGAAAAGTTCGCTACCGAAGGCAAGAACGTGCTCGTGCTCCTCACCGACATGACGAACTTTGCAGACGCCATGAAGGAAATCGCCATTACGATGGAACAGATTCCGTCGAACCGTGGTTATCCTGGCGACCTTTACTCTCAGCTTGCCAGCCGTTACGAAAAGGCCGTGGACTTCGAAGGTTCGGGCTCCATCACTATCCTTGCCGTTACGACCATGCCTGGCGACGACGTGACCCACCCGGTTCCGGACAACACCGGTTACATTACCGAAGGTCAGTTCTACCTGCGTAAGGGCCGTATCGAACCGTTCGGTTCTCTGTCTCGTTTGAAACAGCAGGTGAACGGCAAGACCCGTAGCGACCACCGCACCATCATGAACACCATGATCCAGTTGTACGCAAGCTACAAGGAAACTTTGGAAAAGCAGTCCATGGGCTTCAACATGAGTAACTGGGACCAGAAACTGTTGAAGTACGGTGTGCGCTTTGAAAAGGAAATGATGGACCTTTCCGTCAACATTCCGCTGGAAAAGGCTTTGGACCTTGGCTGGGAAATCCTTGCCGACTGTTTCGCACCCGAAGAAACGGGTATTCCGACCAAGATGATCAACGAATATTGGCCCAAGAAGGGGTAATATGGCGAAGGTCAAGTTAACTAAAAACGCCCTCAAGGCGGAACGCGACGCATTGAAGCGCTTCCAGCGCTATCTGCCGACGTTGCTGTTGAAAAAGCAGCAGCTGCAGATGGAAATGCGCACGCTCCAGGAGAGGGTGATGGCAAAGCGAGAAGAGGAGGACAAGCTCCGCAAGAGCATGGCTTCCTGGATTTCGCTGTTTGCCGAACCCATCGAATGGTCAAAGTACCTGTCGGTGAAGGAAGTGCGCCAGGGCGAAGGTAACATCGCCGGTGTGAAGATTCCGACATACGACGGGGTAGACTTTAATATCGCCATTCCGGATTTCTTCACCACGCCCGTGTGGCTGGACGACGGTATCAGAAGCCTTCAGGGCCTGATCTCGCTGCGTCTGGAACGCCGCGTGCTCGAGCGTCAGTACGAACTCCTCTCGAAGGAACTGCGTACCACGAGCCAGCGCGTGAACCTGTTCGAAAAGGTGAAGATTCCCGAGGCGAAGGAAAATATCCGCGTCATCAACATCTTCCTGGGCGACCAGCAGACCAGTGGCGTTGCCCGCAGCAAGCTTGCTAAGGGTAAGGCTACCGCTCGTACCGCTGCTCAGGATGCACTCGCGAAGGAGGCCGCCGCATGATTACTCCTATGAAGAAAGTGACGGTGCTGACGGTTGCAAGTGCAGTTGAAGAGACGCTCCAGGCGCTCCGTACGCTTGAAATTTTGCACCTCACGCCTTTGCAGGCGGCAGCAGGCGCCAAGCTGAACAAGGCCCGCGGCGAAATGAACCGCGTGCAGAAGGCCTTGGAAGTGGTGCCCGAGAAGGCCCCGAAGGGTGTGACTCCCGTGAAGGATGCCGCTCCGGCAGCAAGCCTTATCGAAGAAATCCAGAACCTGGTTGCCGAAAGCAAGCAGGCGGAAATCGACAAGGAACAGGCTGAAGAGGAACTCACCAAACTTTCCATGTTCAAGAACCTGGACCCCACAACGGCAGCTGCCTTGCAGGCGAAGGGTATCTATGTAAAACTGTACCAGCTCCATGACGGTAAAATCCCGTTCGAACTCGATGGCGAAGGTTCCATCGAAGAATTCGGCGAGGATGAAAACGGTAGGTATGTGGCTGTCGTGAGCAGGGGAGAAGCCCCTGTCGCCGTGAAGGGTAACTTCACCGAACTCACGATGCCGCAGAAGTCGCTTGCCGAATACCGTGAAATGGAAGCGAAAGCCAAGGAAACGCTTGCCCGCGTTGAAAAACGCCTGGGTGAACTTTCGGGCGTCAGGGAATCTATCGAAGACAAGCTCCTCGAAGTGGGTGACGACTACCGCATGGTCGAAGCCGAAGCCTCGATGGTGGGCGACAAGAACGTCGCCGCCGTGCAGGGCTTCTGCCCCGCACCGCGCGTGGGCGAACTCGAAAAGGCCGCCCGCGAGCACGGCTGGGGCCTCCTGGTGGACGACCCAGCCGACGGCGACGATATCCCGACGCTGTTGACCTACAGCAAGCTCAGCCGTCCCATGCAGTTCCTGTACGACATCATCGGCATTTCGCCGGGGTACAAGGAAGTGGACGTGTCGGCCGTGTTCCTTTGCTTCTTCAGCATCTTCTTTGCGATGATTGTGGGGGATACCGCTTACGGGTTGCTCTTCCTCGGTCTGGCGCTCTTTGCACGCAAGAAAATGCCGAAAGCGAACCCTGCTGGTTTCCACTTTATCTACCTCATGAGCATCGCCACCATCGTGTGGGGTGTCATCAACGCAAGCTTCCTTGGACTTTCTCCGGCGCTTGCGGGGTGGACGTATTACTTGGACATCACCAACTACGGCTGGTTGCCTGAACCGCTGAAGAACGCGATGCTCTGGATTCGCACCAGTGCACCGACTGACCCTGCGAAGTTCGAAGCCTACAAGGCCTTCGCCCAGTCGATCACGATTCTGCCCGAAAGCTTCGTGCCCAAGGCGGCGGGTGCCTCCCAGATGCAGCATATCCAGCTGTTCTGCTTCTGCATCGCCGTGGTCCATCTGAGTATTGCCCATATTTGGAACGTGTGCGTGCGCATCAAGCGCAAGGATTCCACGTTCATGGCGCAGGTGGGCTGGCTTATCGGCTGCTGGGTGATGTTCTTCCTGGCCTGCCAGATGGTGCTCGGTATCGATATGCCGAAGTTCGTCATCCCGATGTTCATCGTGGAAGCGGTGCTTCTGGTGCTCTTTACCGTGCCGCCCAAGAGGCTCAAGCAAGACTTCATCAGCATCCCTATGCTGGTGCTGGACGTGGTGAACAGCTTTACCGACGTGATCAGTTACATCCGTCTGTTTGCCGTGGGCATGTCCGGTGCGGCCATCGCCGAGGCGTTCAACGACATGCTCTCGCCGCTGTTCGGCTCTGCTGTCGGTATCGCCGGTGCGGCCTTCCTGTTGCTCTTTGTGCATGGCCTGAACATCGCGCTTGCGGTCATGGGCGTCGCCGTCCACGCCGTACGTCTTAACACACTCGAATTTTCAAATGGACTTGGCCAGGAATGGAGCGGATTCGCCTTCGCGCCCTTCGCCAAGCAGAAAAATTAAACCAAGGGATAATTCCCGCTACTTAATGAGGAAAAAACAATGGAACCGAATACAATGGTGACTCTCGCTAAAATGGGTGCTGCAGCTGCGCTTGGCATTGCGGCTATGGGCTCTGCCCTTGGTTGCGGAACGGCCGGTATGTCCGCCATCACGATGTGGAAGAAGGCTTATGCCCAGGGCAAGTCTGCTCTCTTCACACTCCTGGTGTTCGTGGGTGCCCCGATTTCTCAGACGATTTACGGCATGTTGCTCATGAACTTCATCCTGAGCAAGGCTGCTGAATCCGGCTTTACCAACTGGGGCGGCTGCCTCGGCGCCGGTATCTTCGGCGGGCTTGGCATGATGGCTTCTGCCTGGTACCAGGGCAAGTCCGCTGCTGTGGCTTGCGACGCTCTCGGTGAAACCGGCAAGGGCATGGTGAACTACCTGATGGTGCTCGGTATCGTGGAAACCGTGGCCCTGTTCGTTCTCGTGTTCTCCATGATGGTGCTTTAATCCAGCGAGGTAACACGTATGGATCAAGCTCAACTTTTAACGCTCGCGAAACTCGGCGCGGTGGCGGCCTTGGGCCTTGCCGCGGTGGGTTCTGCGCTGGGCTGCGGGACTGCCGGCATGGCGGCCATCGGGGCCTGGAAGAAGGCGTATCTCAAGGGTAAGAACGCGCTGTTTACGCTGCTCATCTTCGTGGGCGCGCCGATTGCGCAGACAATCTACGGCATGTTGCTGATGATGTACATCCTGAACAAGTCCCAGGCGGCTCCGGCCAACTGGGCGGCGTATCTCGGTGTCGGCATCTTCGGTGGCATCGGCATGATGGCATCTGCCTGGTACGTGGGCAAGTCCGCTGCGGACGCCTGCAACGCCCTCGGCGAAACCGGCAAGGGCCTGGTGAACTACCTGATGGTGCTTGGCGTCGGCGAAACCGTCGCGCTGTTCGTCATGGTGTTCTCCATGATGCTGGTATCGTAGGACGCTTTGTCATCCCCGCGCAGGCGGGCATCTCCTTTTCAAGAATAGCGGGGCATTGCCCCGCACCCTTTTTTTTATAATTGGACTGCGAAAAACAATTAGGATTAGACCATGGTTCAGGAATCTTTTGAATTTGTCGTGTATATGATTCACGCTTGCGCAAACAAGTGGAATCGTTTGCCGTCTTTTGTGTATCGAAAGCTGGCTGAATCAGGCTGTATTCAGAAATTCCTTGTTCCCAATTACGAAATTTTGCATACGCAGAGCACTGATTTCGTCGTCAGCGATATTGAAGAATATCTGAACGTCCGTAAGGTGGCCATATGATCGTCTATCATGGTTCGAACGCTGTTGTTGACAAGCCGGATGTTGAGCATTCTTTTCGACCGCTTGATTTCGGAAAGGGATTCTATGTCACGACGGTGCGTGAACAGGCTGTCCGTTGGGCGCACAGGAAAATCGATATTCTAAAGGATGGGAACCTGAAGCCGATATTGAATGTCTATGACATGGACGATGTCCCTGCCGCACTCTCCGTTAAGACGTTCCCCGATGATTTAGAGGAATGGATTGATTTCGTGTGCAAATGCCGCGATGGTTCCTTGGAATATGCCCAATACGATGTAATTATGGGCAAGGTCGCAAATGACAAGGTTTTCCGTGTTGTGGATATGTATCACTCCGGTATCTGGGATATGCCGCGGGCATTGAAGGAAATAAAGGCTTATCCGACTTACGACCAGATCGCCTTTATCACGCAAAAGGCTATTGATGCGGTCCTGAAATACAAGGGTTGCGAAGAGGTGTAAAATGGTAGACGAAGATGTTCTGGAAAAAGTCTATCAGGAACGCCTGGAAGAGCGCATTATTGCGCATCTTGCGCAGGTGAAGAACTGTTCGCTAGAACAGGCGATGGATATGTATTATAACAGCGAACTGGCTGACAAAATCCATCAAGGGAAAGATGGAATCCAGTATCTGGACTATAAGGTCTTGGTGCAGATACTTGTTGATATGGGTGGTTAAGCCATCTTGGAGATAATCTCTGCGAATCCGTCATTGTCCGCCATGGCAATTTCGGAAAGAATGTCGGAAAAGGTGTCGGATAGCACGCTCGGGTACCTGAGCCCGGTAGAGTATAGGTTGAAAAGGCTGGCCGCGTAAGGAGCCTGCTTAGGCTAGACTTCGAGTTGAGTCAGTTTCCCGTTTTCCTGTTCCGCCTTGAATATGTCGTAGACATAGGGAGAACTTTCAAGGTAAAGTCCGGTTTCCAGGTCAACCAACTTGGCGAATGTTTCAGAAGCGTAGAACCTACGCATAGCCTTGAACTGTTGCGTTTTTACAAGAGTGTAAAAATGTATTATCGTTTCCATTGTGTGGCCTAAAAAAGGGAGATTCACAATGGCAAATGTGAGATACACTCAGGAAAAGCGCATCCAGGTAGCGGAGTATGTCCTAGATGGAAGATATTCCGCCTCGGTCGCCTCGAAAGTTTTCGGGATAGGTGTCAATACTGTCTGTAGGTGGGTGAATAGGCTCTGCGAAAAGCGGGGCCTTCCTTGTTATAGGGCCGAGCGGAAGGGCCGGAGAAGGGAATCGACGCGGGCTCGGCTGAAAGAGTTGGTTCGCCGCAACCGTCGGCTAGAAAAGCAACTTGCCCATGCGAGGGAGACTGCGGAGATTCTCAAGGCCATCCCGGTTCATCTATAATCCACGACCCGGTTCAAGTGCGAGGCCATTCATGAAAAACGGGACTGCTTCCCTGTTTCAAGGATGTGCGAGGCGCTTGGTGTCAGGCTGGCCTCGTATTACCAGTGGATTCGTGCGGAGGCCCGTCGAGCCGAGCGCCGCGAGCGAGAAAGGGCCCTTGCCGATGTGGTTATTCGTGTGTTCGAGGAAAACCGCAGGACATACGGTTGCCGCAGGATGAAGGTCGCCCTTGCAAACGAGGGGGTGGATGTCAGCGAGTACAGGATTCGTCGCATTATGCACGAGAACGGGCTGTATCCTGTGGCCCGAAGGCGGTGGCGGCCCTACCGCAAGGGAACCTGCGACAGCATGTACAGCGAAAATATTTTGCAGCGCGAGTTCTTGCCCGATGCGTTGAACAAGGTCTGGGCGGGAGACATTACCTACATCGCGACGAGCTTCGGCTGGCTTTACCTGGCCGTTGTCATCGACCTGTGCAACAAGGAGATTGTAGGTTATAGGCTGTCGCGCAATATTGAATCTGAGATTGTTGTGGAGGCGCTTGGTTGCGCATTTGCACGGCGTGGCGTTCATGAGGGGCTAGTGTTCCACTCGGACCGAGGGCCGCAATACAGTAGCAGACGGTACCGGACAATGCTTGCCGAGAACAAGGCCGTGCCTTCAATGAGTGCCCCGGGCTGTCCATACGACAATGCTTGCGTGGAGAGCTTTTTCGCTTGCCTGAAAACGGAACTGCTTTACAGGAGAAAGTATTCCTGCATGGAGGAGGTGGAGTCGGACATATTCGACTATATTGAGGCGTTCTATAACCGCAGGAGGTTGCATAGCACGCTCGGGTACCTGAGCCCGGTAGAGTATAGGTTGAAAAGGCTGGCTGCGTAGTTGTCGAGAGTGATTTACTTGTTCTCGCCGAAGAATCCGTGTTCCGAATGCTGAGACCACATTTCGAACATTGTCAAGTAGTTGTTCTTGATGTATTTCTGGATGGTCAGAAGATCCTTGTCGGAAAGAGTACCGCGTTTCTGGACAACGGTGTCGCCGTTTGATTTGATGAAAAGTTTTGCGGAACCGGCTTCAGTCAATTTTGAGTCGCTCGCGTGCGCGTGGATGCATTCGACTATGCAGGCCATGGTAAAATACAGATAGTAGCCGGCGATCTTGAATGGAAAATATTTCGGCATTAGTCGTTCCCGATCAAATCTTTGTTTTTCAGGTAGTAGGCCTGGACGAGGGCTAACTGTGCGTCGCACATGGAAGACTTGATCATGTCTCCATCCTTGTTCAGGACGCAGGCTTGCTCCGGGTTGCTCAAATAGAGAATCTTGACATCGCCGTTGTCCGTAACGGTGAAACTGTAGTTGGCGATAATCATGTCGGCCTTGTCGGCGATTTCATTAAGCTGTTGCTCGGACATTGTCCACCTCGACAGATGTTATCGGTTGCAAGAAAATTTTCGGGTCGATGTAAAGGTCTTCAAGGATAGGGACCAGGTCGATATAGTCCTCGACGAGCTTGTCCTTGTTCTGACTATATACGGCATCGACCACCAGGTAGCCGTTGTCCCATTCCTTCACCTTTGCAATCTTGACAAGGCTATACGGCCCCTTGAACCGTATAGTCCGCCCGTTAAAGGAGAAGGATATGTAACATCCGTCATTTGACAGGATTGCCTTAGAATTGACCATATTTGAAATATAATTTAATTGGCGGGCTTAGTCAATAGCCTTAGGGGTCTGACTAAATGCTCGCTTGCACGATTCCTGTAAAAAAGGTATATTCAATGGTAAAAAGAGGTATATTCTGACCGGGTTTGAAAAATATTTGAAGGATTATTTTGATCGAAAGGAAGCGCTTGCTTACCGTTCAAAGATTATACAGCGTACAGAAAACCTGTTTGAACGAAACGCTTTGTTGGAAGAGTATTATCCATTGTGGGTTCGGTTTATCAGCGATTTTGAGAAAATTAATCGGAACTCTACGGTGCGTGTCGAATGTAAAAGACGATATGGAGAAAAATGCGTAAGGGGGCCGGACATAATAGAGATGTGGGAAAGATATTTTAAGGAAAAATATGTGGCTGTACCAAAGTTGAAAAGATGATTGTAAAGACGCTTAAAATAGAGAATTTTCGAAGAATTCGGAACCTTGAATTGGATTTTGGTGAGTCTAGGATGGTTGCCTTTACCGGGCTAGATTCGGCAGCCAAGTCTGCGGTGCTTACAGCCATGCGGTATCTGCTTTCGTGGTATGTTGCCCGACTGATGAGTCCCATGGGGCGCGGCATACAGATTGAATTGGATGATATTGACGGTGGCGAGGGGTTCGGCTACCTCGAAATGACGGTACAAATACCTGAATTCGAAAATCGAATGGTTCGGTGGTCGCTTTTGAAAAAGCGATCCTCTTGTGACAAAAAGATTGGTAGGTCTGCGAACCGGGGCGAATTGAACGATTTCGTAGATAGCCTGTTGAGGCGTCGAACGGATGGTTCGGAACAGGATTTATCCTTGGTGGCCTTCTATCCTGCCGATCGTGTTGTGAAGGATGTTCCGCTACAAATTCATGACAGCGAAGCGTTGGACCCATTGGATGCCTTTGATGGTTTTAGGCGCGGAACGGAAAATTTCCATTCGCTATTCAGATGGCTTCGCGAACGTGAAGACCTGGAAAACGAGAAACGTCGGGATGCGGGCGAAGGCTTTATGGGGGATGTTCAACTGAATGCATTCCGTACTGCAATTGAAGTACTCCTGCCCGGTTACAGGAATTTTCGTGTAAAGCGGGATACGCTCTCTTTGATGGTTGAAAAGAACGGAACTTTACTGTCATTTGACCTGCTGCTGGAAGAAGAAATGAACTATGTGGCATTGATGAGCGACATTGCTCGAAGATTGACGATGGCGAATCCTGAGGCTTCAAGTCTGTTTGACAAGACCGCGATTGTCATGATAGACGAAATTGAGCTAAACACAAATCCTGAATTGCAATCGGGTTTGGTATCGCGCCTCAAGAAGGCTTTCCCGCAGGTTCAGTTCTTTTTGACTACGCAATCCCCGCGCATAGCAAAGGATTTGGACTGTTGTAGGGATTCTTTGCTTTTTAATCTGGACGGAAAATGTTGAGAAAAATCGTAATTGAAAATCTGGGTGTGTTTACTTTTGGTTGAATTGTTGCCGATAATGTAGATTATGTAAACTAAATATTGAGAATTTAATCAGGGAACGGAGGCTAGCCGCTTCTTGCCACCATTCCCCAGTGAATGTTGAGGATCCAGGCTCAATGGCGGCGTTTTATTTTGAAACCCTCATTTTTTCATACCAACCTTATCGTTTCGAGCTCTTTGAGAAGCAATTTTTTGTCTTTTAAGGCTGATTTTACATATCAAAATGTCTTTTTCCTTCATTTAGTATGTAAAGTCAAAAAAGCCTGCGTTTTCCCCAGGAATCCCCTGCTTTAAATTGGCATAAAATTTGCTAAATTTGGGTCGAAAATGTAAAACAGATGTCCCGTGGGCAATATTCCGGCGGACAATTAAATAGGAACGTATTGAAATGGCAGAAGATTTGAATCAGCAGGAACCGACCGCAGAAGAAAAGGCAAAATTCGAACAGGACGTGCTCAAGGCCGCCGAAGACGCTATGAAGATGGAGGCCGAGGCGAACAAGGCTGGCGCATCTGACCAGGGTGCTGGCGATGCACAGGAACAGCCGGCCGAGAATGCCGACGCTGCCGCCGAACAGCCCGCAGACGTTGCTGAACAGCCCGCGGAACCCGCTGCCGAACAGCCGGCCGAACCTGCCGCGGCTCCGGACCCGACTGCAGCCCTCAAGGCCGCCCTTGCCGATGCAAACGACCGCAACTTGCGTCTGATGGCCGAATTCGACAACTACCGCCGCCGCACCGCCAAGGAACAGCTCGAACTCATCGAGACCGCGAACGGCAAGCTCTTGGAGAAGCTCTCCGAAGTGCAGGACAATTTCGAGCGCGCCTTCGCGAGCGAAAACAAGGCCCAGGACCTGGAAGCCTTCGAAAAAGGCATGCAGATGATTTACAACCAGTTCGCGAAGATTTTGACCGACGCGGGCCTCGAACAGATTGACCCGACCGGCGCGGAATTCGACCCGAACATGCACGAAGCCCTGATGCAGCAGCCTAGCGAGACTGTGCCCGAAGGCCACGTGGTCACCGTGTTCCAGAAGGGCTACAAGCTCAAGAACAAGATTCTCAAGACCGCGAAGGTGATCGTTTCGTCCGGAAAATAAGCCCGCGCGAGACACCCCCGCCCCCTTTGTAAAAATGTCAATGATAAGTTAACCCCGTGGTATTCCGCGGGGCTTTTTTCGATATATCTTTATCTCTGGTGTAAAAAATGTTTGGAGATTAAGATGAAAAATATCTTATTAGTTTCTTCCGTATTGGCCTTGGCTTGTACGGGTTTCGCTCAGAAAATTGTAATCACGACGAACTATACGGCTGACCCGGCGCCCTATGTCCATGGGGATACGGTTTACCTGTACACGACCCACGACGAGGACAATGCCGACGGGTTCATGATGTACGACTGGCTGTTGCACACTTCCACGGACATGGTCAACTGGACCAGCCACGGAGCCGTAGCGAGCCTGGGCGACATCAAGTGGACCTCTAAAACCAACGGGGCCTGGGCAGAACAGGTCATCGAGCGCGACGGCAAGTGGTTCATGTACGTCCCCATTCACGGCAACGGCATTTCCGTCTTGGTGGCGGACAACCCTTACGGCCCTTTCAAGGAACCTTTGAATAAGGCGCTGGTCTGGCAGCGCGAGCACTGGAACGATATCGACCCTACCGTCTGGATTGACGACGACGGACAGGCCTACATGTACTGGGGCAACCCCGAATTGTACATGATCAAGTTGAACAAGGACATGATTAGTACTCAGGGTTCTATTGTCACCTACCCCAAGATCAAGGATTACCAGGAAGGCCCCTGGGTCTATAAGCACGGCAACAATTACTACATGACTTTCGCATCGACCTGCTGTGCCGAAGGTATCGGGTATGCCATGAGCGACAAGATTACGGGCCCCTGGACCTACAAGGGCGACATTATGCCGCATTCTTCGCGCAGTAACGGAAACCACCCGGGTATCATCGATTTCAAGGGGAAATCCTACGTTTTCGGCCTGAATTACGAACTTTGGCGTTACAAGTCCGAGAAGATGGGCCAGAAATACCAACACAAGGAGCGTCGTTCTGTCGGCCTTTCCGAAATGAAGTATAACGCCGACGGTACGATTCAAAAGATTGACTATTGGCCGGACAATGGCGTGGCCCAGCTGGAAGATTTTGACCCGTACAAGCGCGTGGAAGCGGAAACCATGTCCTGGGGCGAAGAAGTGAGGGTCCGTAAGAGCGGTACCGCCGGCAATACGGTCATCACCAATCTTTCCGAAGGAAAATACACCAAGATTAGCGGCGTGGAATTCGGCGACGCGGGTGCGGAAAGCTTCTCGGCATCCGTTCTGAGCGTCAAGAAGGCGTCGAGCATCACCGTGCGCCTGGACAAGGTGGATGGCGAAATCGTCGGCAAGGCGGAATTTAGCGCCGACGGCCTGGTGACGGTGCCGCTGACCGGTGCGGTCGGCAAGCACGACGTGTTCTTCGTGTTCGCGGGCGATTTCGAGGCGGACTACTGGGAATTCGAGGACAGCAAGACTTCCATTCCGCAGGGCCCGTTCTGCAAGGCGAAACTCGGCGACCCCGAGGCAAAATGCGATTTGCCGGTCGTGGGCGCGAAGGTCGAGGGGGCTGCGAACTTCATCGACTTCGAAAACTACGACGTGGGCGGTGCGGGCAAGGCCTACTACGACATGGATACCAAGAACCAGGGCGGCGAATACCGCGAAGACCGCGTGGACATCGTGAAAAACGGCGACGGATTTGCCGTGGGCTACACGCAGAAGGGCGAATGGCTGGAATACACCGTGAACGTGCAGGCGGGCGGGAAACTCCCCTTCGAACTCAGCTACGCCAGCGGCATGGACAACACGAGCGTGCAGCTCTTTATGGACGACGAGCCGATTACCGACACGCTCGCACTCGCAGGCACCGGGGAATTCGACACCTATGAGACCTTCAAGGGCACGACCACCAAGGAACTCACCACGGGCGAGCACGTGCTCAAGGTGCTGGTGACAAGCGACTACGTGAACCTCGACTGGATTGCGTTTGGAGAGAGCGAAGGCAGCGCTGAGGACATCCGCAACGGGAAAACGGGCATTGTGCCGAAAATCGCCCTAAACGGCACCGGAGCCGCGGGCATGGCAAACGCTTTCGCGAGGGCCGCGGGCAGCTACAGGGTATTCGACCTGATGGGCTCCGAGCTCGGGAACATCCGCCTGAACGCCGGCGCGACGCTCACGGATCTCAAGGCCGGACTCAAGACCGCCGGCTTCGGGAGCGGCGTCTACGTCGTCCGCAACCCCGCCGGAAAGACCCTGCGGATTAATTTGGGGAGGTAAGTCCGCGAGACGTTCCCGCGCATCTTAAACCGCGCGGAACTCCCCCATACTTTAAAATACCCCGACCTCTCGTAACGAAGGCCGGGGTTTTTATTATATTCAAATGGAAGCCCCCAAAAAAAGAGGATATCATGGCTAAACTGAAGGAATATTACGGCAAGACGCTGCTTGAAATAGAAGGCGGCAAAATCAAGGAATACTATGGTAAGACTCTTTACGAAATTGATGGCGACAAGGTGAAAGAATATTACGGCAAAAACATTTTCGAGATAGACGGGGATAAAATAAAGGAATATTGCGGAAAGACCCTGCTGGAATTCGACGGGGAAAAACTAAAACGTTATTGCGGCCCCACGATATACGAAGTGGACGGCAACAAAATAAAAGAGTACTGCGGAAAGAACCTGTATGAAGTAGAGGGCTTTTTATCTCGCCGCGAGTGGATGGCCCTGCTGGCGATACTTTTCGCATCCTAGACAAAAGTGGATGCCTCTCCCTCCCCTCATATACGGAGCGTTTTAATATGAAACACGCCTTTTTTGCCCCGGTTTAGGGGCTTTTCTTGTTTCAGAACGAAACAAAATGGGCGTTTTTTGCTTTTGGCACGGGTTTTGCTTATGTATGGGCGTAAAAAATCGCCCCGTTCAGATTGATTCGCGGGCGGCAAGAATTTAAAAATAGGAGACTCATTATGAGCAAGATTATCGGTATTGACTTGGGAACGACCAACAGCTGCGTGTCCGTGATGGAAGGCGGCAAGCCGGTCGTGATCGCTAACGCGGAAGGTTTCCGCACCACCCCGTCCATTGTCGCTTTCGGCAAGAACGGCGAACGTCTGGTGGGCCACGTGGCAAAGCGTCAGGCCATCACCAACCCCGAAAAGACGATTTACTCCATCAAGCGTTTCATGGGTCGCACTGCCGGTGAATGCTCCGCTGCCGAAAAGAACATGCCCTACAAGCTGGTGGGCACGGGTTCTGACCCGGTGCGCGTGCAGGTGGACGACAAGCAGTTCGCTCCTCCCGAGATTTCGGCCATGGTGCTCCAGACCATGAAGAAGATTGCCGAAGACTATCTGGGCCAGCCGGTGACGCAGGCCGTGATTACGGTCCCCGCCTACTTTAACGACTCCCAGCGTCAGGCTACGAAGGATGCGGGCAAGATCGCTGGCCTCGAAGTGCTGCGTATCGTGAACGAACCGACGGCTGCTGCCCTTGCCTACGGTCTTGACTCCAAGAAGAGCGAAAAGGTCGCCGTGTATGACCTCGGTGGCGGTACGTTCGATATCTCCATCCTGGAAATCGACGACGGCATGTTCAGCGTGAAGGCCACCAACGGCGATACGATGCTTGGCGGTGACAACTTCGACGAAGTGATTATCGACTGGATCAACGACGAATTCAAGAAGGACAATCCGGGCATCGACCTGAAGAAGGACAAGATGGCCCTGCAGCGTTTGAAGGACGCCGCTGAAAAGGCGAAGATCGACCTTTCTGCAACGACTTCCACGAACATCAACCTCCCCTTCATCACTGCCGACGCTTCGGGCCCGAAACACTTGGACCTCACGCTCAGCCGTGCAAAGTTTGACCAGCTGACCGCCCACCTGGTGGAACGCTCCATGGAACCGTGCCGCAAGGCTATCGCCGACTCCGGCCTCTCCCTGAGCGAAATCGACGAGGTGATCCTGGTTGGTGGTTCTACCCGTATTCCGGCCGTTCAGGAAGCCGTGAAGAAGTTCTTCGGCAAGGAACCGAACAAGACTGTGAACCCGGACGAAGTGGTGGCTATCGGTGCCGCCGTCCAGGGTGCCGTGCTTAGCGGCGACTCCTCCGTGAAGGACGTGCTCCTCCTCGACGTGACCCCGCTTTCCTTGGGTATCGAGACCCTCGGTGGCGTGATGACCAAGCTCATCGACCGTAACACCACGATTCCGACCAAGAAGAGCCAGGTGTTCTCTACCGCCGAAGACAACCAGCCGGCCGTGACGATTCACGTGCTGCAGGGCGAACGCGAATTTGCCCGCGACAACCGTACGCTCGGCAAGTTCGACCTGACCGACCTCCCGAAGAAGCCGCGTGGCGTGCCGCAGATCGAAGTGACCTTCGATATCGACGCGAACGGCATTGTGCACGTGTCTGCTAAGGACAAGGAAACCGGCAAGGAACAGTCCATCAAGATTACTTCTTCCAGCGGCTTGTCTGAAGACGAAATCAACAAGATGGTGAAGGATGCCGAAGCCAACGCTGCCAAGGACAAGGAACAGCGCGAACTGGTGGACATCAGGAACCAGGCCGAACAGATGGCTTACCAGGCCGAAGGTCAGCTCAAGGAATTTGGCGACAAGTTGCCGGCCGACACCAAGAGCCAGCTGCAGGCTGCCATTGACGACATCAAGGCCAAGAAGGACAACGGCACCAAGGAAGAGATCAAGGCCGCTATGGACAAGCTCCAGGGCATGATCAGCTCCATGGCTCAGGCCGCCGGTGCAAACCAGGCTCAGCCGGGTCCGCAGCCGGGCGCTTCTGAACAGCCGAAGTCCGACAAGAAGGGCGATGGCCCGGAAGTCGTCGACGCGGAAGTGGTTGACTAATTGAATGCGCGGCGGATTCAGACCTGCCGCAAAATCAAACAGGATTCGCCTCTCAAAAGGGGGCAATCCTTTTTGCGTAAATAGAGTAGATGCTTTTTTGGTAGAGAATCGCGACGAAGTGAGCGAATTATGGCTGAAAAAAGAGATTATTACGAAGTTCTAGGCGTCGGCAAGGACGCGAGTGCTGACGAGATCAAGCACGCCTACAAGAAACTTGCCATCAAGTACCACCCGGACAAGAACCCGGGCGACAAGGAAGCCGAAGAGAAGTTCAAGGAGGCTGCCGAGGCCTACGACGTGCTCAGCAACCCCGAAAAGCGTAAACAGTACGACCAGTTCGGCTTCAACGCCCCCGGTGGCGGTTTTGGTGGCGGCGGATTCGGCGGCCAGGGATTCAGTTTCGAGGATATCTTCGCGAACTTTGGCGATATTTTCGGTGGCGGATTCGGTGGTTTTGGCGGCAGCCGTCGAGGCGGTCGCAAGGCCGGGCCTCCGCGCGGAAACGACTTGCAGATCAAGGTGGCGCTCAGCTACAAGGAAATCTTCGAAGGCTGCACCAAGAAGGTTCGCCTGAAACGCTACACGCCGTGTACGGAATGTAACGGCAAGGGCGGTCAGGACATCAAGGAATGCAGCACCTGTCATGGAACGGGTCGTGTGCGCCGCTCTACAGGCGGATTTTTCCAGATGATTACCGAGAGCGCCTGCCCCACCTGTAACGGTACGGGTGAAGTTATCGCGAAACCGTGTAGCAACTGCCATGGCGAAGGCCGTGTGCAGGAAACGGAAGAGATTTCCATCAAGATTCCGGCGGGCGTTGCCGAGGGCCAGTACCTGAACCTGCGTGGCGAAGGCAACTGCGGGCCTCGCGGCGGTGCCTGCGGCGACTTGCTGGCGGTCATTGCCGAAAAGCCCGACGACTTCTACACCCGTGAAGGCGACGATTTGCACTGCGAAATCAAGGTTCCGGTCCACAAGCTGGTGCTTGGCGGAACGCAACGAATCCCGACGCTGGACGGTGGCGAAGTGCAGATCAAGATTGCGGCCGGAACCCAGGCCGGAAGCATCTTGCGCCTGCGCGAACAGGGCCTTTACCCGCTGAACAAGCGCGGCGACCGTGGAAGCCTCTACGTGAACATCGGCGTGGAAATCCCGAAGGATTTGAGCCGCGAAGAGAAGGAACTCTACCAGAAACTCGCGGAACTCCGGCACGACAAGGAAACCGCACAGGAAGAATCCTTCCTCGAGAAGATGAAGAACCTGTTTAAATAGACCCTATCGCCCCCCCCCAATGGGGGCGCTTCAAGGTGACATTAATACTCCCGGGCAGCGATGTCCGGGATTTTTATATTATTTTTAAAATGACATTTGAAGTTTTATATGAAAAAAGTCCTTATTATAGCCCTACTCTTTTTGACGACATCCGCTTTTTGCGATGAATATGGGGTTTATTTATCAGGTGGTTATTCGCAGACATTGACAGGGACCACTCCCGTTGGCGATTTAAGTTACGGATGGCATTCCCAACCATTTGAAAATTATGGTATGGAAGTGGGGATAGATATCTTTCGTTTTCAAATTGGATTCACAGATCGCTTTCAAACTATCTCAGACGAATCCATATTCCAATTACCGTTTTTAGTCCTTGCACTCCCTTTTGCAACTTTAGCAAGAGACTCCTCCTGTACTTCGAAGTGTGGGCTCAATGAGATTGATCTGTACCTACGAATTATAGAAGTGATTGGATTTATATTACATGGGTCGCTTTATTTTCCGGTAGTGCCCAACAATTATTTTGGCTTTGTAAATAAGCATCGTCTTATAACCGAAATGATTACCAAGGGAATCCACAAGGAAAGCTTTACATTCCAAGACGACATTGGTATCCGTCTTCAAATTCACCCCGAAGGCCATTATGGATTTTTCATTGATGGCGGATTCCGATTCGAGAAAAACTTCGACCGTGATTTTGAAAAGAAATGGTTCGTGCAAGCCGCTCTGATCACTACTAATTCTTTTATTTATTTAAGAAAATAAGTAATTAGAAATACACGCCATAATTGGGGCGCGATTTCGGGCTGCGACGCCCGGGATTTTTGTTTTATAGGGTTTCGTTAAAGAATAATCGGGAATCCTTCGCGGTATTCCTTGATAATGTACGGATGCGCTTTGGCGTATTCAAGGATTTTTTCGCCGAGGCCATTCTTTACAAGTTCAATCAGCTCGGGCCGGGGTGTCGCGCCGATGCTTGGGCACGTGGGAGTGAGCGCGATGACGAGTTCGCCATCTTTATTCATAATGCGGAGCGGCCAGATGCTGCAGTCAAAGGGCTTGTCTTCGGGATTTAAAATGCACCCTTTGTGCGGATCCAGGAAGGTGCAGGGAACTTCTTCTTCGGGATCGGCGGTTTTGTATCCACCAAGAATAACTTGACCGTCGCGGAACTCCCCCACCACACCGTATTCGTTGGGCTTGCTGAGTTTTTCGGCGACTTCAGGCGGGAAAAGCGGGGTTTCCCAGAGGCTCTGACGCCGGAAGGAGCAGCAGAACTTGCAGGCGGCGCATTGTTTTTTTGAGAGGATGGAGGAAAGCATCACACCCCCACTCGAACATGCATTTTGTCGAGAATCGTTTGCGGGTAGTACGAGAGCTTTGCCTTGCGGAGGCCTTCGATGTTGATATCCTCTTCGCGGTTGATGAATTTTGCTCCGGCAGCCACGAGGCGCTCGGCGAAAAGCTTGTTTATAATCGCGTACCCGCCATTTTCGGCGTATTCGTCGATGACTTTTTCAAAATGGATATCCCATGCGCCGGGAACTATTTCAGAAGCCATTGTCATGCCGACAGGCTTGCCTTCGACATAGAGCACTGCGCCATTCAAGCCGAGTTTATCGAAGTTTTCCAGCGCCTCCACAATGGCGCAGTATTCTGCCATACGGGATTTTTCATCTTCGGAGCGTTCGGCCCAGGCGGCTTCGCGACATTCACAGGTGCATTCACAGTCGGAATCGCCGGATTCGCCTAAAGATTCCACTTTGAGCCAGCTCTTTTCGACCGCAAGCGCGTCATCAAAGTTCGAAGGCGTAAGCGGGCGGATTTCATAGTCTAAGTAAGTCCTATTGAATCGCGAAATGTGATTGCGTTTTTTGCGGTATTGGTTGCCCGCGAGCGTCGCGAGACCTTCTGCGGAGTAAATGTAATCGCTGTCGCCGCGGTTTTCTTCGAAATGGAGGGCCGTTTCATCGATGTTCGCCCCAGCGCTTGCAAAATATTCCCGCAAAATCTGTGCCCGCGGCTCATCCACCAGGCAAAATTCCAGCGGACGGCCCGATTTGCGGGCATCTTCGACAATCAACTTCAAGGCAGCCTGCGGCTCCCCTGTCCCTAGCGGGAAAGCATAGCCCCGGCGACTCCCCTGCCCATTGTAATAGCGGAACAGGAACCCGTCTTGCATGGCAATCTGTGTGCCATACTTTTGCCGTAACAGGAAAATGTTCGCGAAGCTCGCATCGCTGCCGGTATAACCCGAATCGGCCACGGCATTTGCCGCTGCAGCCCGATCAGAAAGTTCTGGAGCCTTAAGGTTTATCATCTCCCAGAAAATACAATTTTTTACGGCTTAAGGTGCGGATTCATGCTTCCTGCTGCAGCTGCGGGATAATTTCTGCGGACCATTCTTCGAAATCGCCGGCTTCGATGTGGTCGCGGGCCTGTTGCATCAAGTGCAGGTAAAAATGCAGGTTATGGAGCGTCGAGAGCGTCCAGCCGAGGGGTTCCTTGGTCTTGAAAAGGTGACGCACGTAGGCGCGTGTGTAGTTCCTGCAGCAATGGCAGTCACATTCCGGGTCTAGCGGGCGGTTGTCATCGGCGAACTTGGCGTTCTTGTAACGGAGTACTCCCCTGCTGGTGTAAACGAGGCCGTCCTGCGCGTTCTTGGCAGGCAAAATGCAGTCGAACATGTCGACCCCGCGCTTGATGAGTTCCAGCAGGTTCCAGGGCGTGCCCACTCCCATCACGTAGCGGGCGCGGTCGGCAGGCAGCGAATTCGTGCAGAAATCCGCAATCTCGTACATGGTTTCTACGGGTTCGCCAACGGAAAGGCCTCCCATCGCGTAGCCGTCGGGGGCGATTTCCTTGAGGGCGTCGATGGACTTTTGCCGGAGTTCCTTGTGCATGCCGCCCTGCACGATTCCGAAGAAATATTGCGGGTAATCGTGGACCGGCGGATTTTCGCGAAGCCAATCCACTGCGCGGCGGGTCCATTTGAGCGTGTAGTCGAGCGAGTGCGAAGCTTCTTCGACGGTGCTCGGGTAAGGCGTGCATTCGTCGAAGGCCATGATGATGTCGGCCCCGATTTCGCGCTGGGCCTTCATCACCGATTCCGGAGTGAACATGTGGCGCGAGCCGTCCAGATGGCTCTGGAATTCCACTCCCTCTTCGGTAATGTGGCGCAGGTCCTTGAGACTCCAGACCTGGAATCCACCGCTGTCCGTGAGCATCGGGCCGTTCCAGCCCATAAATTTTTGAACGCCGCCCATTTTTGCCACGAGTTCCGTACCCGGACGCAAATACAGGTGGTATGTGTTCGCGAGGATGATCTGCGCCTGCATTTCGTGCAGGTCACGAGAAGAAAGCCCCTTCACGCTCGCAAGGGTGCCCACCGGCATAAAAATCGGTGTTTCCACGACGCCATGCGCCGTGTGGAGCCGGCCACGGCGGGCCTTGCTGTGTTCACTTGTCTTTAAAAGTTCGAAGGGATTGTTGTTCACGGCCATCTAAGATAAAAAATTATATATATTTCATGAGAAACACGGATTGGTGACTTACGATGAAATTGGCTCTCAAAATAGTCTCCCTGCTCATAATTGTATGTGCAACGGTGGTCACGACCGTTTTTGTCATCAAGAAACTGGATGCCCCTGAAAACAAGGGAACGAAAATTACCAGCGCATTCGTGGAACAGCAAATAAACGAAATTTCTGAACTGGCTACCCTACACCATCATTACCGCAAGAATGCGAACTACCAGGATGCGAAAAAGCTCCTGAAGTACATGCCCGAATGGCGGATCAATCAGTCTGTCAAGCAGTTCATGCTGGTATACCAGGGCGACGTGAAGCTCGGCTATGACCTGAAGGACATCAAGATTAATGTCGAACCTCTCTCGAGGACGATATTCATTTACCTTCCCGAGCCGAAAATCTTGAGTCACAGTATCAATTTCGAAAGTATCGATGTCCTATGGGAAAAGAGTGGCTGGCTCAACAACATCAAGTTCGAGGATTTCAAGCAGTTTTTCATTGCTGAACAGAAAAGGTACGAGGAAGAAAATATTGACGAACTGAAACGTAGGGCCCGAGAGCATGCCATGCGTATTATCTTGCTCTATCTTGGTTCCGCAGTCAAGTTGGCCGAACCGGTCGAAGACTCCAAGAAATCGTTCATCAGAAGCTGGCTGCATCCCGACGATGGGTACCACATAAAGCTGGAATCGATGTGATTTTTTTGCATTGCTAGCGCATCCGTCGTTTCAAATCGGATGTTTTACTGCACAAATTGTCACTCTTTGACAAAAATATTTGTTATATTAGGGGCAAAGGGCGGACCGGAGCCGCGAGTCCGGGCAGGTACCGCCAAAAATTCCGCAAATTTTCTTAAAATTGGCGAAAAAAGGCAGTTTTTTAGTTTTGAAAAGGTAAGAAATGGCTGTAAAGTACGACAAGGACAGCATCAAGACTCTAGATTGGTACGAACACATTAGGCTCCGCCCCGGTATGTACATCGGCAAGCTGGGCGACGGACAGAGCCCCGACGACGGCATCTACGTGCTCGCGAAGGAAGTTATCGACAACTCCATCGACGAGTTCGCCATGGGCGCGGGCAAGAAGATTGAAATCGACATGGAAGACCACAGCTGCCGCGTGCGCGACTACGGCCGCGGCATCCCGCTCGAGAAGGTCATCGACTGCGTGTCGAAAATGAATACGGGCGGCAAGTACGACTCCGAAGCCTTCCAGAAGTCGGTGGGCATGAACGGCGTGGGTACCAAGGCGGTGAACGCGCTCTCTACAAAGTTTATCGTACAAAGTTTCCGTGACGGCAAGGTCAAGCGCGCCGAATTCAGCAAGGGCATTCTGGTGAAGGACTTCAAGATTACCTCCACCACCGAGAAAAACGGCACCGAAATCTACTTCGAGCCCGATAACGACCTGTTCAAGAACTTCCGGTTCCTCCCCGCCTACATGGAAGAGAAGATCTGGAACTACGCCTACCTGAACAACGGGCTCACGCTGGTGATGAACGGCAAGGATTACAACAGCCCGAACGGGCTCTTGGACCTGCTCCACAGCCGCACCGACGACACCATCCGCTACCCGGTCATCCACTGCAAGGGCAAGGATATCGAGTTCGCCATCACCCACTCGAACCAGGAAGGCGAACACTACTTCAGCTTCGTGAACGGCCAGCACACCACCCAGGGCGGTACCCACCAGGCGGCATTCCGCGAGGGCTTGGTGAAGGGCGTGCGCGACCATTTCAAGAAGGAATACGACGCTTCCGACGTGCGCAACTGCATCGTGGGAGCCGTTTCCGTGCGCATCCAGGAACCGGTTTTCGAATCCCAGACCAAGACAAAGCTCGGTTCCACCACCACGGCCCCGAACGGCCCCGCACTCCGTACCTGGATTGTGGATTTTGTGGCCCGCGAACTGGACAATTACCTCCACAAGAACGAGGATACGGCCAAGAAGCTCCTGGAACGCATCAACCAGAACGAAAAGCTCCGCAAGGAACTGGCCGGCGTCAAGAAGTTGGCCAACGAGCGCGCCAAGAAGGCGAACCTCAACAACAAGAAGCTCCGTGACTGCAGCGTGCACCTCACCGATGCCAAAAACCCGCTCAAGAGCGAGACCATGATATTCATTACCGAGGGTAATTCCGCCTCCGGTACCATCACTACGGCACGTAACCCCAAGACCCAGGCGGTGTTCAGCCTGCGCGGCAAGCCGAAGAACAGCTACGGCCTCTCCAAGAAGATCGTGTACGAGAACGAGGAATGGAATCTGCTCCAGGCCGCCCTCAACATCGAAAACGGGCTCGAGGACCTGCGCTACGACAAGGTGATTATCGCGACCGATGCCGACGTGGACGGCATGCACATCCGCCTCCTGGTGATGACGTTCTTCTTGCAGTACTTCCCGGAACTCGTGCAGGAGAAGCACCTCTACATATTGCAGGCGCCGCTCTTCCGCGTGCGCAACCGCAAAGACAAGAAGAAGACCTTCTACTGCTACGACGAAGAAGAACGCGACAAGGCCGCGAAGGAAATCAACAAGAAGGATTTGGAAATCACGCGCTTCAAAGGCCTCGGCGAAATGGACTCCGAGGACTTCAAGCTGCTTATCGGCGAAAACATGCACCTGGAGACCGTCACCATGCCGAACGACGCCTCTCTCGGCAAGTTGCTGGAATACTACATGGGCAAGAACACGCAGGCACGCCAGGACTACATCGTAGAAAACCTGCGCACCGAAGCGGTGGAAGAACTTTAATAGGCGCGACAAGGCTAGATCATGGACGAAGAACAGAAAACTTTAGGACTTTCGAACGTAAACCACCTGGAAAAGCTGTACAACGGCTGGTTCCTGGACTACGCGAGCTATACGATTCTCGATCGCGCCGTGCCCTACTTCGAGGACGGCCTCAAGCCGGTGCAGCGCCGCATTCTGCATACCATGTACGAGATGCACGACGGCAGTTTCCACAAGGTGGCGGGTATCGTGGGCGACACCATGCACTACCACCCGCATGGCGACGCTTCCATCTACACGGCGCTCGTGAACATGGGCCAGAAGAACCTGCTTATCGAGCCGCAAGGTAACTGGGGTAACCCGCTTACGGGAGACGAGGCAGCCGCCCCGCGTTACATCGAAGGCAAGCTCAGCGAATTTGCGCTCGACGTGATGTTCAACCCCGAGACCACCGACTGGATTCCGAACTACGACGGGCGTTCCAAGGAACCGGTGACGCTCCCCGCGAAGTTCCCGATTCTCTTGGCCCAGGGCGTGGATGGCATCGCGGTGGGCCTTTCCACCACTATCCTCCCCCACAACTTCAAGGAGCTGTGCCAGGCGAGCATCGACTACCTACGCGGCCGCAAGTTCACGCTGTACCCGGACTTCTACACGGGCGGCATCATTGACGTGAGCGAATACAACGACGGCGAACGCGGCGGACGTCTCAAGGTCCGTGCAAAAATCGAGAAACTCGACAACAAGACGCTCGTCATCCGCGAAATTCCCTTCGGCACCACCACCGACAGCCTTATCGACTCCATCGTGGCGGCCAATGACAAGGGCAAAATCAAGATCAAGCAGATTGTGGACCACACCACCGAAAACGTGGAAATCCAGATCCACCTGCAGGCAGGTTCCGACCCGCAAGTCGTGATGGACGCACTCTACGCGTTTACCGACTGCCAGACGACACTTGCCGCGAACAGCTGCGTGATTATAGACAAGAAGCCGCGTTTCAGCAACACGACCGAACTCCTGAAGCTCAGCACCGACCACACCGTGCACCTCCTGGACTGGGAACTCGACAACGAGCTCAAGCACCTGCAGGACCAGTGGCACATGACGAGCCTCGAGAAGATCTTCATCGAGAAGGAAGTCTACGAGGTCATCAAGAAGGCAAAGACCCACGACGAGATGGTCCAGCTGATTGACGAAGGCTTGAAGCCCTATGTGCGCAAGCTCCGTCGCGAAGTGACCCGCGAGGAAATCCTCAAACTCGCCGAAATCCCGGTGCGCCGCATCAGCCGCTTTGACCGCAAGAAGGCCGACGAATTCCTCGAAGAACTCGACAAGAAAATCGAGGAAGTGAACTACAACAAGGAACACCTCACCGACTACGCCGTGAACTACTTCAAGAACATTTTGAAGAAGTACGGCGAAGGTCGCGACCGCAAGACGGAAATCGCGGAATTCGGCCAGGTGAGCGCCGTGCACGTGGCTCTTGCGAACCAGAAGCTCTACGTGAACCGCAAGGAAGGCTTCCTCGGCACGGGCATGAAGAAGGAAGAATACCTCTTCGACGTCTCCGAGTACGACGACCTCATCGTGTTCAAGGCCGACGGCAGCTTCAAGGTCGTGAAGGTCTCCGACAAGGACTTCGTGGGCAAGAACATCGTGCTCGTGGAAAAGTTCAACAAGGACGACGAACGCCATATCTACAACGTCATCCACCAGGACGGCAAGGAAGGCACGGCCTACATCAAGCGCTTCAACGTGGGCGGCGTGACCCGCGACAAGGACTACTTCATGGGCAAGAACAAGCCCGGTAGCCGCCTGCTTTACCTCTCCAGCAACATGAACGGCGAGGCCGAAGTCGTGGAAGTGACGCTCAAGCCGCGCCCACGCACCAAGCTCAACTTCGAAGTGGACTTCAGCACCATCGAGGTGAAGGGCCGCGGTGCCATGGGCAACATCGTCACGAAGTACCCGGTCAAGAGCGTCAAGCGCATCCGCAAGGGCGTAAGCACCCTCGGGGCGCGCGTGCTCTACTTCGATGCCCCCAGCGGCCTCATCAGCACGCAGAAGAAGGGTGACCGCATCGGCGAATTCGGCGAGAAGGACAAGATCCTTATCGTGAAGGAGAACGGTACGGCCCGCGTGCACGACATGGCAGACCCGATTCTCGTGGGTACTGGCGTGAAATACGTCCACAAGTTCGACCCCGCGCAGGTATTTACCGTGCTCTACTTCGAGGGCGGGAACTTCAACTACATGGTGAAGCGCTTCAACCTGGAAGGCTGCCCCATGACGACGGAATTCAGCCTCATCAGCGACCACAAGGATTCGCAGATGATTGAATTCTTCGCCACCGAGGACGCACGCCAGCTCATGGAATACCAGGTGGGCCGCGAAGTCCAGAAGGAAGAACTGGACCTCACGGAAGTCGCCGACATCAAGAGCTACAAGGCGCTCGGCAGCAAGTTCACCGCCAAGAAGGTCAAGCGCACGAGCCGCATCACTCCGCCGGATACTTTCGACGACGGCACGAGCGACGACGCTGGCGGCGAGCCCGAAGACCCGACGCTGTTTTAGGAGTATAAAAGCAATCCCCGCAGGCATAACCCGCGGGGATTCTCTATCTCTAGTCAATGATTGCGCCGGCACATGGCCGCGCAACTATTATTACACGCCGTAGCGGGAGAACGCTTCGTTCTCGTCGACGACCTTGAAATTCACGATGTACTGTTTCTTCGAAACAGGGTTGTTGTATTCCGTAACTTCAATAACCCAGGCGTTCTTTTCGCACTGGATAAGGAACCCGGTGCGTTCGAGCGTACCAACGGTCTTTGTGCCGAGAATCTCGAAGCCCACAGGCTTGCCATACTGCGCAGAGATGTTCTGGAACACCGTAGCGTATTGCATCTTGAGGTTAGACACGTTAACGTTACCCTTGAGGAAGGGGCTGTCGTCCAAAACCGCATCAAAAGCCTTGTCGTATTTTTCAGCCTTCAGGTGATCGACCATGGCCTTGACGCATTCACTGGAATGCGGGCCAGCAAATGCAAACGAACAGAGCAACAGGGTAAGGATTATCGACTTGATTTTCATGGGGTTCTCCTTATTATTTCTTTTCATAAAACTTGAAAACGTCATCTTCCGTGAATACGCCAAACTCCCAGAAATTGCTTTTGCCTTCTGGTGTAACATATTCCCTAATCATTACGAGCCATGCGGACTTGGCGCAATTAATCTGGTAAACGGTCTCGTCGTGGTTCTTGGCTAGGCGGCGCGTACGTAGTTTTGTATGGTTCAGTACTTTGCCGTGCTGCTTAATGAAGGTGCTGAAATGCCCGGCATATTGTGTAATATCCACATTTCTCTGTTCTTCACCCATCTCCATATAATTCAGCAAGGCGGCTGCAGCCTCTTTGTACTTGGCCTTCTTGAGAGACTTTGTAAAAATGTCCATCTGCTTGTCGGCAAATTCACCGGCATGGCAAACGATAGCCATCAACAAAACATATAAGAAAGAACGCAGGAATTTCATATATAAATTAATATAGTAATTTTTGGCAGTTTGATTATGCAAGGCGGGGCTTACCCGTCCAGCCTAACTTTTCGCGGAGAGCACCTACAAAACCGGTATGGCGCATGCGGATAAACGTCGTCACTGCCTTGCTTTCGCTCAGCACGACCTTCTCACCCACCTTCATTTCGTAGGCAGTACGGCCATCGAACACGAGGTCCAGCGGGCGCTCCACCGCAGAGACAATTTCAAGCTTCTTGTGGGTCAGCGAGAGCACGAGCGGGCGCACCGAGAGGCTGCTCGGGGCCACGGGAGTGAGAACGACCGCAGGAGTGGACGGATGGATAATCGGGCCACCGGCCGCGAGGTTGTATGCAGTAGAACCCGTCGGGGTCGAAATCAGCAGGGAATCTGCCCAATATTCGGTCAAATCGGTGCCGTTGTAAGCCACATTCACGTTCACCATGCGTTCGGGAGCATGCGCACGGATATGTACTTCATTCAATACTGTATGACGCATGACGCACTTTTTGCCGCGAAATACGGAGGCGTCAATCATCATGCGTTCGCGCGTAGAGAAATCACCGGCAATTAAATCGTCAAGCGTTTTCGAAAGGCCCTCTACCCTACTTTCGGCAAGGAACCCCACGCGACCAGCGTTCACGCCCAATATCGGAATCTTGTGCCCAAGCGCGATGTGTGCCGCAGAAAGTACGGTTCCATCTCCACCGATAGCAAGCAACAAGTCCATACTGCGAAGGCCAGCTTCTTTTACCACGCGGATAGGCTTCTGCACAAGCCCGGATAAACTATCGAGCGCAAAGAACTTTACCTGCGGGTGGGCAATCGCCCAGAGTGCAATCTGGTTCAACGCGCATGCCAGATCCGCGCTCTTGTCCTTGAAACCGACAATCCCGATTTTCTTGAAAGTGCTTTTCATATTCCGCCTGCGACGTTGTTCACTTTAAAAATATACTTTATAGCAAATAAACTAGCCTTCAGATTCGGCCTTTTCTGCAACCAAGACTTGCTTCAGTTTCTCGACAATGCCCGGGAACGTGCGTTCCACGCCTTCGATATTGGCAACAGGTTCATCATTTTGGAGCGCAAGCGAGAGAACGCTCAACGCAAGGCCCGCCTGTGCAGAATCTCCGCCGTCAAAATCGCTACCATTCACGATGGTTTCCATTCCGCGGATAACGAGCCCGTCGTCGTACACGCCGACTTCTACGCCGGTCTTGCGCAGGTTTTCGGCCAGGAATTCATTCTTGGTGCGCATTTCCTTGCGGTATTCCTTGGGCACGCGGAGGATTGTTTCCCCTTCGGCGTAGCATGCCGCAACTGCGAGAAGCGGGAATTCGTCCATCGCTGTTGCAATAGTATCTTCGCTAAAGCGGCGGCCCTGCAGGCGTTTGCCCGCGGCGAGCGGGTAAATTTCCACATCGCCATAGACATCGCCGAACTTTTCACGGCGCGTAACGTTTTCGATGTTTGCACCCATGCGCTTGAGGCACGTGAGCGCACCCGCTCGCGTACTGTTCAGGTCCACGTTCAGGAGCCGCACGACGTTTTCTTTAGGCATGTTGCCTATGGTCGCAAGCAAAGCAAATGCCGTTGCCTCGGTCGTGTCGCCGGGCACATAATATTCGCGGCCAGTAATCACGCGGGTCTCGGAGAGTTCGGTAAACTGCGTGCGTTCAATCTTCTTGCCTTGCGCAATCATGAGTCGGCGTTCGAATTCGCTCAACTGCTCCATGCCACGGCCTTCGTAACGCACCGGGACGCCGAAGTACATGAGCATCTTGGTCCATTGGTCATGAACCGTAGAGCGTTCCTCGAAGCTCAGGTATTCCCCGCGCACGAGCGCACGCAACAGGAGTCGATTGCGCATTGCAAAAGGCACGTTCCCGAGGGAATCCTTCTTGAGCGCAGGTTCTTCTACGGCAAACCGGAAGACAATTTTTGCAGGAGAATCCTCTTCAATGTTCAGCTTGAAATACTTGAGCAGGCTTTCCTTGAGGGCGGCGACCTTCGCAATGCCCGCTTCGTCGGGTTCTTCGGCAATGGTAAACACGTGTTCGGGATCCTTGCTCGAAAGCGTCCACAGGAGCAAGTTCTCGTCTTCGGCAAAACCGGAAGGCAGCATTGACGGAAGCGGATACTGGAAGCCCTTGCCGTCGAGTACCAGCTGGTGGCCGTGCTGTTCGTAAACGAGCCCGAATTCAGCGAGTGCGCGGGCGAATTCTTCGGAACCGCTTGCCCATGCGAAATCTTCGAGCACGGTGCGGCCGTTCACCAGGAGCCCCATCACAAGGGTAAGCGCCATGCGTTCGCGGTCTGGATTCAGCGTAAATTCCATCTAGCGTTCCTTTACATCGTAGCCGAGGTAGCGCAAAAGTTTTACAGCGCGGGCAGCCTCGTCGGGCGTCTTGAATGCAAGCAGGAGTGTGCCCGCTACATTCTCGCGGACCTTCATCAGTTCGATGTCGCGAATGTTCAGGCCCTCTTCGGCAAGCGGCTGCATCACGCTCAGGAGAGCGCCCGGCTTGTCCTTGAGCGGCACCGTAATTTCGGAGAAGGCGGCGCCCGCATTGCGGCCAGGCGCAAACAGGCTGGCGCGGCCGTCGTTGCCCGCCTTGAAAATCTTCTCGAGAGCGTCGGAGCGGTCGGCGCATTTCCCGTCAGCAGATTTTTCGCCGGCATTGAACGAACCACCCGCAGGCTTTCCGTCCTTGACGACCTGGAGGTTATTCATTGCGTCGATGGTCTCGTTAATCCCGTCGCGGACTTCTTGCAACGCGCGGACGGTCTCGTCGCGGTTCGTGACAGCAATGTCGTGCCACATTCCCCAACCGCTCGCGGCAATGCGTGTCATGTCGCGGAAGGCGCGGCCAGCGTAATGCTGGTAATTGTGGTCCAGCAGGCGGCCCGGAATGTTCGCAGCGAGAGTGGAGCTGAGCATCTGAGGCATGTGCGAGACCCAGGCCATCGTGCGGTCGTGATGTTCCGGCGGGAACACGACAGGGGTAGCCCCGAGGAACTTCACCAGGTCGAGCAACTCCGCGTACACGTTTTCCGGAGTACCTTCGGGCGGGCACACGAACCAGTAGGCGTTTTCAAAAATTGCAGGATCGTTAAATTCACATGTGCGCTTCTCGGAACCGGCCATCGGGTGGCTACCGACAAAGCGAAACGGCGCGGGCAACTTCACGCCCGCCTTGCAGATTTCGACCTTCGTAGAACCGATATCGCTCACGAGGCACACGTTACAGGTGGCGTTCTTACCTGCAACGTCCTTGACCCAGGAAACGTGCGAAAGCGCATCGATTGTCTTCAAGATATGTAGAATCGGAGAGCAGAGCAAGATAAGGTCGCAGTCCTTGGACCACTCCTCCACTTCTCCGTATTCAAAGAATTCGTCGGCGAGTTCCAGTTCACGGGCGCGCGCAAGCGTCGCGGGCGAACTCACGGCACGGATCTTTGTCGGCCGATTCGCCTGCTTAAGGGCGGAGGCGATTGAACCGGCAAGCAGGCCAAACCCCACTAGCGCAATGCGTTTCATCTACTCCTCCACCTTGCGGGTTTCTTCCATGATAACCTTGAAAATACGGCGCACCGAATCACCGCTAAGCGGGCCTCCGGCCTTCTCTGCCTTTTCGGCAACAGCGGCGAGCACGGCCTCTTCGCGGGCCGTATCCAACACGGGCAGGCCCTTCTGCTTCTTGAGTTTTCCGATTTCAGTTGCGTAGACGGCGCGCTTGTTCAAAAGCGCGATTACCGTATCGGTAAGTTCATCTATACGTGTGCGCCAATCATCAATATCCATGCGGAAAAAGATAGTAATTGAACGGACGTCGTTTCCCCGTAGCCTGCTAATGCATCGTTTTTTCCTTGTTTTTGATACACTTGGTACAGTTTATTTATAATTTATTTTCGCCGTGTTGCGTGCCCTATAAAACGGACATATATTACAGATGTGTATGTTTAGGAGGTATAAATGAAAATCGTAAAAATTCTCTCGGCAGGAACCCTCGCGGTATTGACCATGGCAGCTTCTCTCAGCGCAAAAGACTTTAGCGGTGCTGAACTCTACACAAACAAGGAGTTCACTTACGGCAAGTTCGAAGCCCGCATGAAAATGGCCGCCGCGTTGGGCACCGTGAGCTCCATGTTCCTCTACCAGAACGGCTCCGAACAGGCCAGCGCAGAACGCTGGGTCGAAGTCGATATCGAAGTCCTGGGCAAGAGCCCGAACAGTTTCCAGTCCAACATCATTACCGGCAGGGCTGGCGCGCAAAAAACTAGCGAAAAGCACCACACGGTGAACCCGGCCGCCGACCAGGGATTCCATACCTATGGTATCGAATGGACCCCGAATTACGTCCGCTGGACTGTTGATGGAAACGAAGTCCGCAAGACAGAAAAAGGCGTGAACGACCCCAGTAACCAGGTGGCTAACCTTATCGGTACGCAGGGCCTCCGCTTCAATATCTGGTCTTCTGAAAGTGTAGAATGGGTCGGACAGTTCGACGAATCCAAGCTTCCGCTCTTCCAGTTCATCAATTGGGTTAAGGTCTACAAGTACACTCCGGGCCAGGGCGAAAACGGCAGCGATTTCACGCTTGACTGGACGGACAATTTCGACACCTTCGATTCTGGCCGCTGGAGCAAGGGCAACTGGACCTTCGACGGCAACCGCGTCGACCTGACCCCGAACAACATTTACACCAGGGACGGCATGCTGATTCTCGCCCTCACCCGCAAGGGTCAGGAAAGCTTCAACGGCCAGGTCCCTGTTGACAACGAACCGTCCCCGCAGTCTTCTAGCAGCAGTGTCACGCCGCCCTCTTCGAGCAGCGTCACCCCGCCGAGCTCTAGCAGCATTGAACTTCCGCCGCTTTCCTCCAGCAGCACGGATGCTATTCTCCAGGTTCGCAAGCCGCAACTGCAGGGCAAGGAAACCAGGACCTTCAACGCGAAGGGTGAACGTGTCAACAACGTCCGCGCGAACGATTCCCGCAACCGTTACCGCGTAAATTTCAAGATTTAAGAAAACACCCCCCAAACAACAGAGTCTACGTGGCGAATGTCGCGTAGACTTTGTTATTTTATAGCCATGCGCAAGGAACTCGCCCATATTCTGGAGAGCCTCCCCCACAAGGACGGGGACAGGCTCCCTAGCGTGCGTGAAATCATGAAGGTGTACCGCATGTCTTCGAGTACGGTGCAGGCGGCACTCCGTTCCCTTGAACGCGATGAGAAAATTTGCCGCATTCAGGGAAAGGGATGCTTTTGGACATCGAAGGGCATCGGCATGATATGCTCGAGCGATTCCGTTCCGGCGGTTCGCGAATCTGCCCTGGAAAAGATTGAGCGCCTGTTCCGTGAGGACTGGGAGCGCGGGCAGTTCAAGATAGACGAAGACCTCCCCCTCATGAAGGAACTCTCTATCCGCTACAACATTTCGCAGGCGATTATCCGGAAGTTCCTGACCCAGCAGGAAGGCCGCGGAATCCTGGAGCGAGTCGGCCGGCATTACCGCTTTACCCGCAAGGACGATAAGCCAGCAAATGCCGCCCTGAGTGAGATTATCTTTGTTACACGCTGCAACAGCTGGGGCGGTTTTACTGCCGAGAGCGAGCGCGAAATGGATTTTTTGCGCATGGTCTACAAGAAGGCAGGCGCCGAGCACTACAAGCTTATTCTGCTCGGCCTGAACGAGAAGACCGGAATGCTTATCGACCGGAGCGGCAAGCCCCGTAAGCTGACCGATTTCCGCAATGCCGTAGGCGCAGTGCTTTCTACCCTCCTCGTGATGGAACCGAAAAAACTCCTGCAACTCTTTGCGGAAGTCCCGTACCCGGTAGCCGTATGGTGGGAACATCCCGTGCAGGTGTTGCCGGAGCGATACCTCCACAAGGATAACTGGACCTTCTTCAATTCCACCTTCGGGCCTGGCCCCGGAAAAGAAATGGGCAAGTACCTACTTTCGCGCGGGGTGCACGATGTCGCCTTCTTCTCGCCCTACCACGACAGTTCATGGTCCATTGAGCGCCTTGAAGGCCTGCGGGAAGTAGGCCTGAGTGTTTTGGATTGCACCGACGATGAGTTTGCAAGCCCATGGGACTACAAGCAGATTGCCCGCGGGAAGGTGGAAAAGCATTCGGTGGAATCGTATGCCCGCGAACTCCTGAAGCGCAAGATGATCAGCATTCTGGAAAACCGCGACTACGGGCTAATCCCTATCGTTTGCGTGAACGACGACGTGGCATCGGCCTTGTTGGAACTGCATGAAGAAGGCCGCATTGGCCCGCTGGGGCCGCTCTATGCCTTCGACAATTCCGCAGAAAGTTACCTGCTGAGGCTCCCCTCCTACGATTTCAACACGCAGGCGCTTGTGGACCGCATGTTCTACAGCCTCGTGAACCGGGACGCGTTCCGCATGCAGCATCGCATACAGCAGGTACTCGGCCAAGTCGTCGAGAAATAGTTTTTTTCCAGATTACGGACTAAATACCGCCTGCATGTCATTTAGTCCGTAAAAAATGTGCGTAACGCCGCCATGAATTCCGCTTTTTACGGACTAAACGCCCACCGCATGTCATTTAGTCCGTAAAAACTGAGTGTGACGCAACTTTAAGAGCGTTATTTTACGGACTAAATCGCTGGGGGTCGCAGATTAGTCCGTAAAACTAATGCACGCACACCACGTAAAAACGAATGCAGCGCCGCCACTTAATGCTCGCGACGTTCTAAATCGCAAAAAGAAGCTCGCACGCGCAAAAATCGGTGAATCCAGCTCTACGCCTTAAAGCCAGCGCCATACTGGTACAGCTCCAGCCCGAATTCCGACATGGCCGCAATCAGGTGGTCCAGTATATCTGCCTGGATGCCTTCGAAAACCTCCCACTCGGTGGTATTCGCAAATGCGTAAATCTCGAGCGGAAGCCCCTGCGGGGTTGGCTCCAGCAGGCGCGTCATGAGCGTCATGTTCTGAGCGACAGTCTTGCGCGAACGGAGGTATGCCGTGCAGTAGGCGCGGAACGTGCCGATATTGGTGAGGTGGCGGCTATTGAGCGTGTCCGGATTCTCGGTCCCGGAGGCGACCCCCATCAATTCCGCCTTGGACTCCTCGCCCACAATTTCTTGCGCTTTTGCACTCAGGTACGGCGCAAGGATCTCAATTTTCGACAAGTTCGCAATTTCTTCGGGCGTGAGGAAGCGGACCGTCTTCAAGTCGACATACATCGCCCTCTTGATACGACGCACGCCGGAATCCTGCATGCCACGCCAGTTGCGGAACGAATTCGTGATGAGGTCGTATGCCGGGATGACCGAGATGGTGTTGTCCCAGTTACGCACCTTCACCGAAGTGAGCGTGATGTCCATGACCGTACCGTCGGTATGGTGGCGCTCGATTTCAATCCAGTCGCCTTTACGGAGCAGGTCGGAAATGTTAATCTGCACGCCCGAAACGACACCCAGAATGGAATCCTTGAAAATCAACATCAGCACGGTCGTCATCGCGCCGATTGCAGAGAAGATTATCACCGGGCTCTTGTCGGTGAGCTGGCTTACGATGAATATCGCCGCAAGGCAGAACAAGACAACCTTCACTGCCTGGAAAATACCGTGCAACGGGCGCTTCATGGTGCGTTCGTTGATGCCGTTGAAATGCTCCACTACGTCGAGGACCGAGCAGGCAACAGCAAAAGAAAGCAGTGTATACCAGATATTCGCTGCCCTCGAGCAAAGGTCATAAAGCCAGTCTTCGGTATTGAGAATGCGCGGGATTGTCGATGAAAACGCCGTCGCAGGGATAATCTGCAAAAGGCGCGATGCCACATGCCTTTCGACAAGGAGCATGTTGAAGGTGTTCGGCGTCTTTTTCGCCCAACGCTTGAGCAGTGGGACAAAGGCCGCGTAGATAGCAAGGAAAAGGAAGGCTATCGCCGAAAGCAGTAGGGCGAGATTCACGTATTCGTTGTCGATTGGCATGACCAAATTATAGAAATTAATTTGAGACGGCTATGCCTCGTTCTCGCTCAGGCTCTTGTAGTAGGCTTCCAGGTTTTCGCGGCAGGCGACAAAGCAGTCACGTAGCGACGGATCGTATTGCGAGCCCATTCCCTCGACGATGATCTCGAATGCATCGGCAAAGGACATGGCCTCCTTGTAGCATCGTTTGCTCACTAGGGCATCGTATACGTCGGCAATAGCCATGATGCGGGCCTCGAACGGAATGGCTGTCCCCTTGAGTTTCATCGGGTAGCCGCAGCCGTCGAAACGTTCGTGATGGTAACGGGCAACGTTGCACGCAATCTTCACGAATTCCGGCTCCTCGATGGAGGTTAGGAGGTTTTCGACAATCATGGCCCCCTTCTCGGGATGCGTTTTCATTTCTTCGAATTCCTGCGTGGTAAATTTGCCTGGCTTGCGCAGGATGCGGTCGTCTATTGCGATCTTGCCGAGATCGTGCATCGGCGCTGCCGAAACAAGGCTGTCGTAGAATGAGTCAGGAAAACCGAAGTTCCCCTTTGTACGCAGGTATTCCGCCAGGATAGAGACCACCTTGCTGGTCCGCTTGATATGGCTGCCCGTATTGCTATCTCGGCTTTCGACAATCTCGGCCATGTTGACAATCATCTTTTCCTGGATGAGCCTTATGTGCGAGTCGTTCTTCTTTAGCAGCAGTTCGAGGCGGACGTTGTTCGTGCCAAGCATATTGATGTACCTATGCATGGTTGTCGAGTCCTCGATTCTGAACAAGTGAATCCGGTGGCGCCGGGTGAACGGAAGCTGGCTTAGCCTTATCTTGTAGTATTTGCCGTTGAGGTCAAAACTTTTTTCTACGGGAGCGTCTTTTGCATCTGTTTTGGCATTCCACGAAAGGAGTATGTGGTTTATGGGCGTATCATCGGGCATCGCATAGTCGATACGGCACTTTTCGAAACTGGGAAAAAGCTTGCATGCCATCTCGTTACAGCCGAGGAAAATGTTGCTGGATGTCAGCATCACGTAGCCGTCGGTGTTCTGGGAATCTAGTGCCTGGGCGATAGTCTGGTCCACATTGTAGCGCTTGACGTGGAAGCAGATGTACAGAAGAGCGAACTGGTCGAATATGTAGACTGCCGGCATTACCACGGTATCGCTTTCGAGAATTCTCGAGATGAATAGCGCAGCGATGGAAGCAAGTTCAATAGAGGAAATCGCCATGAGGCTCTTGTACGAGACATTTCGCTTGCGTAGGAAGGCGTAAACGATTAGACCCACGTTTGCAGCAAAGAACCCCATGACCATGAGGTTGAACAGGTCGTGTCCTGGCCCGTAGGTGGCGACGTAATTCCCTATCCCGTTGATGTTGACGTACTCGATAGTCTTGTAATAGATGTCGCTGTAGCCGACAGTGGCTGAGAGTGCGAAAACGAAATAGACAAAAATAGCCAGGAGCGCATGCCCCCAGACGGGGAAACGAACCTTGCATACGGCAAGGCATGCGTCAAAAGTCAGGAGCGGCATGAAAATCGCTCCGATATAGTTCATCTTGTTTGCAAGGATGGCCTGGTCCAGGTTTGTTGACAGGGCTAGGAAAAGGTGACCGGTACAGGCGACAAATACTGCAAAGAATATTAACCGATAAGGGCCATCCTGCCTTGGATTAATACGAATAAGCAGCAAGTTGTTTATTGCTGCTACGATACAGACTATAGTCAAGAAAACGATGACCATACCAATCCACGTAAAATCCTAGACAACGTTATTAATATAACGTTATAAAAATAATACAATTTTGTTAAAAGTGTTACTATTTTTTTAACAAACGCATGGTCCCCTGACGATTAAATTCGGGGGAATCCTTTAAAAATGGGCTTTTTTGCTCACTTCTGAGGGTAAATAGGCCAAAATCGCCCGCATCGACCTCGGTTCCCGACTTGGAGGAAATCCCGTCGACAAAAATGGAGTCGGCGACTGCGGAAAGGATGTTACGTTGTTCGTCGGGCGTGCCGTTCTTGCGGGAAACACACAGATCCGGCAGGTTGAAAACTTCGAGGCCAAGCGTGTAGAGCAGATCTTCGCTTTCCACGAAGTTAATCCACGGGTCCATCGGGAATTCACCGTCGTCAAGTTCCTCACGGAATCCGTCTGCAGTCCATGCGGTACCCGACTGCTGCATGTAAATGCCTGCCGCACCTGCAGAAAGGAATTTCAGTATGGCGGAGTTCACCATCTTGAGGTCATCGGCGCTCTTGAGGGTGCCCAGCAAGAAGATGAGGGACTTGTGCGCATCTATGGATGCGATGTCCGATGCGGAAATTTCCTGGTGCTCAGCGAAGATTCCGGAAAGTCCAGCGACAGGTTCCTTGCGGACCACCTCGAAATTGACGGTACAGCCGGGGACGAGGAGTGTTTTCGCGTCGCCACTGACAGATACCGTATCGGTAATCTGGAAAGCCTCTGCTGCTGTAACGGGTATCGGGAATGCAAGGACAAACCGGTTCATTTTAACCTCGGATGATAAATGTTGTCAGCCAAAGCGAGTCACTACTTTCTTGACTGCTTCTTGGAGAATGTCACTACGCGGGGGCGCGGGTAGCGCCACCTTTTGGCGGAAAGCCTTTTCCAACGCGCCTGCGGAAAGGTCTTGAGCCGGAATGTGCACGGCATAGCCCGCGGAGGCAAGATTCTTTGCGAGCGCCACCTGCTCGTACTGCCCCGGAGTCGGGACGAATATGCTGCGCGCTCCTAGGTAGGCCATATCCATGACGGTACTGTAGCCTCCCCTACTTATGACCCAGTCGGCCTTTTTTACGGCCCTGGAGAATTCTTCGGTCGGCAAGTGGCTGTGGAACTCGATGTTACCCTCGGTCCAGGTGCGTACGCCTGATTGCGGTTTCCCTAGTATCATCACGTGATGGCCTGGAATCTGAGCTAGGGTTTCGCGAAGGTCTTTCTCGAAGCGGGTCCGGGCGGGTTCGACCCCCGAGACTATCGCGAGGATACTTGGGCCGCTTTCGCTAGACTTTGAAGTCTCGCTTCCGCAATCCGAAAAGGTTCTCGCATCTGAATCGGCAAACCGCGAAAGGAGTCCCACGTACTGGAGCGGAACCGGGCTTCCGTCTACGTGCGAAAGCGTTCCCGCATATCCGGGAAATTCTTCTATGTCGGGTACCCACACCTCGTCGAAATGCTTCATCAGGGATTTGTGCCAACGGATGCCTATGCCTTCTAGCGCGGCGAATGCTTGCGGGAATGCGATACGTCGTTGGTGCGTCATGTAGATGCTGTAGGCCTTTCTGGAGTAGAACCCGAAACGGTTGTCCGAGAACACGATGTCGTAGCCATGGCGTTCGACCATCTCTTCGGCGTATCGGTGCTCGTAACGGATAATGGCGTTCAGGTGAGAACTCTTCTTGAGTAGCCAGAGCGCCATGTTGAATCCGTGCTTGGGGTATACGATATTGTAGCCTGGAGCAATACGCTGACGCACTTCCGGGAACACTTCTCGGAAAAAGGCAGCATTTGCGGGTACTACCGCAAGCTCGACCTCGGCTCCGTTACGGATAAATTCCTTTACGACGGGCACGCAACGTGTCGCATGCCCTAGCCCCCAATCCAGAGGGGCTACAAGTACTTTCACCGGGCCTCCAGCCAGGCATTCGCCCAGTCGCCATGGTCGCAGTCCTTGTTGTCGCCCATCTCGATTTTCAGGTTCAGGTGGTTTACACCCTTTATATCGACATCGAGTTTCTGCTTTTCCATCGAATAGAGTTTCTTGGAACGTGCAAGTTCACGGCCATCGCCGTTTACGACAAAGTAGGCGCCGTCACCGCAGGCGCTTTCATCATCCAGGCCGACAACCGCATGGAACATGTCGAACCCGCGCAGGAGAGTGTATTCGAGACTCGAATTCGCGTGGCTGCCGATACCGTAGCGGAACGGTTCTCCGTCGAGAGTAAGCCTGTGATGTTCCACGGATTCGTTCAGCTGCGGGTCGCCCCAGTCCTGCGAGAACCTGTCTATCTTGAGTGTCGAAAGGAGTATCGCGCGGTCGGAATCCATAAAGAAATCCCTGTAGATGACTGCCGTGTCGCCATCGGGCATGGAGCAGGTAAATACCGCACGGTTCATGCCATTCCTGATTTTCTGGGAATCCAGGCGAAGCGTGTCCGCATCCACGGTCACGATGGCATCACCCTGCTTTTCGTCATTGAGCGTGTATTCGCAGGCGATTGTCTCGGGGAATCGCTTGTTCAGGATAATCGTGCCTTCCTTCTGTTCGGAGACGGTGAAGTTCTGCGCGTACTGCGAGACGCCCTTCTTCGAGAGGATCTTGTAGATGACCAGCGGGTAGCCAAATTTTTTTGCATCGACGAGCATACGCTCGTGCTTATAGCTGTCGAGAATCTTGTCAATCTGGTCGGTTGTCTTGAAACCTACCACGCGGCTATCGCGATTCACCTTGCCGTAGCCGTCCTGACCACGTACCAGATAGATGTTTCCGCCGGATTTCTGCATCCAGTCGGCAAATACGTCGGTACTCCAGCCTTCGAATGTGCGTTCGCTGAAGGCGCTGTGCCCCTGGGCCAGCATCTGCCAGGGCCTGGAGTAGATGAACACGGAATTCGCAGGGTAGCCCGCCAGTTCGTTGTTCAGGAATTCCTCTTCGCCAAGCAACTTGTTCTTGTAATAGAGCATGTTGTTGCGGTAACTCGGGGCATGGTACACCATGAGCCCGAGCGTAAGGAGGCACGCAAGCCCCATCACGATAGATGCTGCTGCATCTTCGCGTATCTTGGACTTGAACAGGCGTGAGCCCGTGAATTCGAATGCATCGTACAGGCCAAGTGCCATCAGGAGCGCAAACATCGGGAGCGCCACCAGCACGTAACGCTGGTTGATATCAATCGTGAACGTACCCGACACGTTGAACATGATGACGAAAATCTGGAGGCAGAAGAATATGCCGAGGATAAATCCGCGGATATAACGGCGGAAGACGAGCATGCGGACAAGGAGCCACACGGTCGAAGCAAGCAGGATGATGGTGAACGTCGTGTAGAACGGATTCATCATGATGCCGCCGAATGTCGGGTCTGTATCGAGATTCAACATGGTCTCGATGTTCGTCTTGAGATTGAACCACAGATTTTCGAACGAGTGCGCCGCATGCTCGCCACCCTGGAAATCGTAACCGCGATAGGCCGCCATGTTGTTGACGCTAGGCCAGCTCACTGCAATCACCGAAGCGATAAAGGCAGGCAGGCGGTAGGGTTTCTCGAGGAAATAGCGGTAGTAATATAGCGCAAACGGAATGAAAGCAAAGACCGTCTCCTGGCGGGTCTGCGCGAAGAACCCGAGCAGCGGGACCGTCAGCAAGAAGTGCTTCCAGGTCACCTTATTCGTAGGTACAAACGCGTACCACGCCATGAGGAACGTGAGCAGGCAAATGTAGAGCACCTCGGTAGAGGCGGAGCGTGCCTGCAGCAGGTATATGGGCATGCCGCCCAGGAATGCTGTTGCCGCCAGGGCGAGCTTGCTGCTCTTGAACCACTTGGATAGCGCGAGGAAGAATGCTAGCAAGCTCAGAATATAGAATGGATAGTTGACGAGTAGCGCCGTGTCACGGTCGGGTTCCATGAAGTTGAACACGAGAGAGTACACGAAACCGAGAGCCTTGCCTTTGAAGTTGTTCACTTCCGTCTTGCAGTCGAGAACGCCATCGGTCCACACGCCTTCGTTACAGATGCCGCCCGTATGCTGGAAGTACATCTGCAGCCCCATCGATTCCCAGCTAGTTTCGTCACTCAGCACGCGGTGCGTGTTGCTGATGTTTCCGAACATGAACACCGAGAAGAAAATCATCAGCAGGGCAAGCCCGCAGAAACTCTTGCCGCTCGGCAGGAATCCCTTCACGTTCTTCGCCACGAAAGGCAAGTTCACGATGATGCCAGCAATAAGCAGAATGAATGTCGACAGGATGGAGTAATAGCCCCAGTCGATATCCCAGCGCCGTGCATACGAGACAGAAAGGTTGTTGAAAATCAGGAACGCGGCAAGCATTACCACGACAGAGACCGCGGCCATGACGGCCTGCGGCTTGCCCAGGTGCAGGGAGTCAACCCACTCACGCAGGGATTCCGCCAGCGATTTCCGTTCGACTTTATTCTCAACTATATCTGTTTTTTCCTTCTTTGTGTTGCTCATAATTCAATATTGTCTAGTTATGGTTTTATTGAACGATTACCCCGTGATTCCGAGGCGTTCCATTGCAATTTTCTTGCCGGTCTGTACGTCACTCTTTCCACTGCCGAGCTTCGGGAGTACATCGACCTTCACCACTGCGCCCGGGAGCATGAGCGGCGGGAGGCCCACCTGCTTGAGCATATCCTTCACTTCGTCTTCGGACTTCTCGCCCGCATAAACGAGCACAATCTTCTCGCCCTTGCTGCCGTCGGGGACGGCAACCGCAAAGTGGTCAATCTCGTCAAACAGAGAGCATTCCGAAATCTTGAAATCGACGGACCCGAGACTAACCATCTCGCCACCGAGTTTTGCGAATCGGCTGTAGCGGTCCACAATCGTGAGGTAGCCGTCCTCGTCCACGTGGCCCTTGTCGCCCGTCTTGTACCAGCGCTTGCCGTTGATAACCGCAATCGCCTGTGCTGTGCGTTCAGGATCCTTCAGGTAACCCTTCATGATCTGTGCACCGCCAATCAGGATGAGGCCATCCTCGCCCACGGCAAGTTCTTCCATGGTGTCGGGATCTACGATGCGGATCTGCGTTCCGGGCAGCGGAGCGCCGACGGTACCGGGCTTGTTGCCCTCGATGACCGTCTTGTAGTCGTCCATGAGCACGTCCTTCGTGTTTACCGCCGCCACCGGAGTCGTCTCGGTACAGCCGAATCCCTCGAAAATCTCGAGCTTGAACTTGTTGCGGTAAAGCTGGCGTACGTCCTCGCGGATCTTCTCGGCGCCGGCGTAGATGGCTCGGACATGCGAGAACATAAGCGGGTGCACGGCGCGGTTCAGACCCCACATACGCAGGAACGTGCCCGTGGCCACCATGATGGAGACCTTGAACTGGGCGCACATGCGCGAAACGAGCCTTGCGTCCGTCGGGTCGGGGCAGGTCGCCACCGGAACGCCTTCCACGAGGCAGAGCATTGTCGTAATCGAGAAACCGAACGCATGGAATAGCGGGAGCGAACCGAGGAATACATCCTCTGCGCTCGGCAACAGAACGCTTTCGCACTGCTTGATATTGCCAATTAGGTTCTGGTGCGTGAGTTCCACACCCTTCGGGCGGCCCTCTGAACCTGAACTGAATATGATGGTAGCCACGTCGTCGAGCGTCACCTTCTTGAAGAAGCGCAGTTCCAGGTACCATGCCGGCAGGATCAGTACGCGCAAGAAGTTCTTCACGAGTGTGGACTTGTGGAGCTGCTCCTTGAGGTCTTCCATGTAGTAGACCTTGTAGTTGTCGAGCAACTTTTCCATCGGGAGGCCCTTCTGCTTGAGTTTCTCGATGAACACGCGGGCCGTAATGAGGGTCTTGACGTCGGCTACGCCGCAGCAGTAGTCCATTGTCTCGGGAGTATTCGTGTAGTTCAGGTTGTAGACCGTCTTGCCCTTGATGAGGCAGGCCATGTTCACGATTATGCCCGGGCCAGACGGCGGGATGAGTACGCCCACCTGCTTCTCGCCCTTCGTAAGTTTGTCTATGATTCCTGCGAACGAGAGGGCTGCTGTTGCAAGAGCATTTGCCGAGAGATGGTTGCCATCGGGGCTATAGACCGAGGGGCCGCTCCCCACATGCTTTACCGTGCGGATCCAGGCGGAAGCTACTGGGCGAAGCGAGCGGATATAGGTTGTCCATGCGGTAATCGAGAGTTCCTGCACGGCGCGCTTTACCATCATCGGACTGGAGTCGAGCGGCAGCTCCTCGCCGAAGGCGACCGTGACGATACGTCCACCGCTATGTACAAGGTCCTTGAAGCCGGCATCGGCCATGGAGTAGCTACTCCCCCACAGGCCCTGGACGTAGAAAGGCAGGAGTTTCACGCGGGGAACGTCCTTGATAGCCTTGGAGTAGTCGAGGCGGAAGCGGCTCATGTTGCCGGTAGATGTCATCGCGTTTTCGGGGAACATCACCACGGCTTCCCCACGCATGAGGGCCTTGCGGGCCTCCTCCATCGCGGGTCCCGGGTTTGAAATGTCGAGGTCGATCGTCTCCATCTGCGAAAGCAGGAGTTTCACGTACCATTTCTCGAAGGGCCTGCGTGTAATCACGAAGCGCATCGGGCGCGGGCTTGCCATCTGGATCATTGCCCAGTCGATATACGAGATGTGGTTACCGACTAGGAGCACTGGGCCTTCCCACGGGATATTCTGTACGCCGTTCACGAGGAACTTGTAGTGGACGGAAAGCACGGAGCGCAGCAACTGACGGAGCAGTGTCTGCGGCATCGCCCAGAGGGCCCATACCGTGCCCACAAGGCAGACGATACCGAGGATGAAGAACAGGTTCATCCGGTCGAGGGCCAGATAGCGGATGGCGACAATCGCGAGAATGTCGAACACGATAATGCTGAGGTTCTGGACCACGTTTGACAGCGAGAGCACGTGGCCTGCCGACCTAGGTTTCGTATTGTAGAGCATGGTCGCAAACATCGGGAGCGCGAAAATGCCGCCGCAGAACCCGAGAAGCGCGAATGCAATGGAATTGTATGGACGCGGAATAAACGGAATGAGGAAAATGAGTATGGAGGCACCGGCTGTCCCCATCGGGATTAGGCCAATCTCGATAAAGTTCCTGGACATGCGCATCGCAAAGAAGAACCCTGCGACAAGTCCGATGCCTGTACCGAAAATGGCATAGTTTGCGAGCGAATCCTTGTCAAAGAGCGAACCCGAACTGAACTGGTCCTGAATCACGAATACCATAAGGAATATCATGACCCAGAACATGGCCTGGCCGACAATCGACTGGCGAAGTGCCCGGTTCTTCCATGCCTTTGCCATCTTGCGGCGAGCGTACTTGGATGTCCAGTAATATTTCCAGGGGAACTTGAGTTCCTTGTCGTAGGCGCCGATGGACGGGAGCCTGAGTGCAAAGATGAAACCGAGGAGCTGCAGGGCACCGAGCGTGTAGAGCACCGGCTGGACAAGGTCCTCGCGTACGGCGAAGGCGAGCGCCACTCCGGCAAAGAACATCGCGCAGAAAGTGACGATCATGAGGGTCCCGCTTCCGCTTGCCAGGAACCTCACCCCCATGAGTTCCTTCATGAACCCGTTTTTCGCGGGACTCTGGAACGCCTGAAGGATGAAGAACAGCCCGACGCCTCCCATCATCATGTAGAGGTTTCCGAGATAGGCGCCTGCACAGAACAGCCCTACGACGGGGAGCGAGAGTAAAGTAGTCCACAGGAGTATTCGCTCCTTGGGGTACTTGTCCGACATGAACCCTGCAGGCGTGAGGAGCAGTACGCAGGGCAGCAGGAAGAGCAGGTGGAGTACATAGAACTGCCAAGAACCGGTCGGGGTGTATCCCATGCGGTTCAGGATGAGTTCCGCGTATGCGATAAGCGCGGTAGAAACAGCCACCTGGGTGAATGCCAAACCAAAAAACGAGAAAAAGCCTTTGACTTTTTTCATCTTCTTTCCTTTGTGAAACCATACGGCAGGCTTACGCCTTGCCTCATGGTAAATATAGCAAGGAGAGACATATATATAAGAACGGCTCCCCAAAGGGAGCCGTCCTAATAGGTTCTAGGCGCGATCTAGCCTAAACAGACTTACTTCACTTCGAAGTAGTAGGTCTGGACCGTCTTGCCGTCCTGGGAAAGCTGGATAATCTGCTTGCCCTTCGGGAGGTCGCCCGTGATGCGGAAGAGGTTTTCGGCAACGTAGGTGACAGTCAGGTCGGTAGACTTGCTCTTGTCGGCGAAGATGCCCTTCTTTTCGTAGGCCTCGAAGCCCTTGCAGTCCTTGTGGTTTGCAATGTTGTCTTCAATTGCGGCGAAGGATTTCGCGACGAGCGGAGAAGAAACGGAGTTTGCGTTCACGAAGAGGACGTTGATCTTGCTGTCGACGACGAGCGGAGCCTTGAGGGCGTTCATCTTTGCGGCCGGAGCAGCGGCAGGTGTCGGAGCGGCAGCCTTCTTGCCCTTCTTACCCTTCTTGCCCTTCTTGTCCTTCTTGTCGGCCTTCGGCGGGGTCGGCGGGAGCTTGGCGCCTTCGGTAACGGCAGGCATCTCGAGACGGTAGCCGGCGATAGATTCGGTGCACTGCGTAGAGAACAGCACCCATTCGTTGTTGATCTTGGTCGGGGCCTTCTCGCCCGTCTTGTACAGACCCGGGTTCACCTGGTCACTGTAGATGTAAAGCTTGACCTTGAGGTTCGGTTCGGCCTCGGAAGTCTGGATCGGGTTACGGCTCTTGATGTACTTGGAACGGCCGGCAAGGATGCGGTAGCTTCCAACGGGAACCTTCTGGAACTTGAATTCGCCCTTCTGGAGTTCTTCCTTAAACGGGTACTTTTCCTTGGTGGTCGTGTAGATAGTGGAGTCCATCCATACGGTCGGCATCGGAACCGGCTGTTCGGTGAACGGATCGAGCACAACGCCTTCGATAGTACCGGTCTTGTCGCAACCGGTCATGGCCATGGCGATGAGTGCCGTAGCGCATGCAGTAAGAATTTGTTTCTTCATCTTGTTTTCCTTGTTTTTGAAACCGAGTTGAATTTAAAAAAAAATGCCCCCCGCAACGTGGAGGGCATCGAAAATAGCCTGAAATTAAGCTTCTTCTTCGGCCTTTGCGGGTGCAGCCTTGCGGGTCTTGCGCTTTGCACCAGTGATGTTGCCGGCGAAACGCTTGTTGAAGCGGTCGATACGGCCAGCCGTATCCACGCGGTGCTGCTTACCCGTCCAGAACGGATGGGTATCAGCGGTGATTTCCAGGGAAATCACGCTATGTTCAACCCCATCGATAGTCTTCTTTTCGGCGGAAGACTTCGTGGAGCGGGTGATGTATTCTTTACCCGTATTCGCATCGACAAACACGACCGGTTGATAGTTAGGGTGGATACCTTCTTTCATTTTTCAAATCCTATTGAAGTGAATATTTGGAGTTGCAAATTTAGCAGATTTTGCGAATTTTGGCAAGATACGGGCGCTTTTTTTGTATTTTTAGGGCATGAAATCGCTGAAATGCCTACTTGCCGCTCCCCTTTTCGCGGGTCTTGCCTTTTCTCTGTATGCCTGTAACGATGAACGCCCGCAGGCAAAAATCATCGTGGTGGACCAGAAAATGCCCCTGATCGAGTGGCCCGACAGCATTTACGTGAACTCGCTCGACTCCATCCTGGCGCTCGAACCGGTCAAGAAGAAAGACCACAAGGAAGACGTGAATCTCACGTTTAATTCCAAGAATGCGCCCGTTTTCAAGCTGCCGAGTTCCGTGACCGGGAAGAAGGATTCGCCCAAACAGCCCGATAAGGCGGCAAATCTCAAGAAGCCCGCCACCGACAAGCCGGCGGGTGAATCAGGCAAATCGGCCGAAAATTTCGCCTCGAAGTTCATGAATGCGATGAGCGCGCTACAGTCTGACCCGAACAACACCTCGCTTTACCGCATGGTCGAGGTCCGCGATGGCGAAGACCTGCCCAAGTTGCTGCGCCGGACCTACGGTGCAGGTTCGCAGGCCCTCCCCGGCTTTTTTGTCAAGTCCGCCCTGCAGACAGTAAACCCCGGCAAGGATGTCGACAACCTGAACGCCGGGGATAAAGTGAAAGTGCCGAAAATCTAGGGATTAGCGGTTTATGAGGACACGCCTGAACTGGCGGCTCCCGTTTTCACGAACAACGTAAACGCCACTTTGGAAGCCAGCGGCACGCAATGACGCCTGCATATCGCCGTTGAACGCGGCGTGTCCGAGCATCTTCCCGTTCATGTCAAAGACTATCAACGTAGCCTGCGCGGAGAACAATGCCGGTGCGGAAGTGTGCGGAAGTGTCGGAACAGCCTTCACCGTACCTACCGAATCGTCCGCGACCGCATACCAGCGTGCCAAATCTAGGCTCGCCGTCGCATCCGTTGGTGGCGTCGTGAGGTTCGCGCCGTAATTTGCGTTATTCAGCATGCCGTCGTCGACCATGCCATAGAACACGCCCTTCGTAAGTTCCTTCGTGAAGTTGTTCTCGAGGTCGCCGCGAAGCTGTGCCGTGCCGGAAAGTTTCTTGCCGTTTACCGCCCACATCACGCCATAGACCTGTGCGTAGTCCGTCACGGTGGTGTTCACGATAATCGAAATCGCCCCCACCTTCGCGTGCCCGCTAATTGTGCCACTCACGAGCCAGGCGTCTTCTTCGAGCACGGCATCGTCGGAAATTGTACCCGCAGTTACGAGCGCACGCCCGCGGACAGTCGCATTCCCGCTAATCGTCCCGCCGTTAATGACCGCGAAATCCTCGATTCGCGCGTTTCCGGAAATCGTCCCGCCGTTCACGACCGCGTCGGGGCCCACGTACACGCTCGCATCGACCTTCGCCTTGCTGCTCACGAGGCCACCGCCGTTGCTATGCTGCTTGTAGCCGCTCGCATTCGCGGGCTTCCAGAAATCCTTGTTGTAGCCCTCGGGAGCGCCGTTTTCCACCTCGATCATGTACGGGTAGCGGAAAATGCTGTAGTAGAACTGGTCCCAGAGAATCGTCTGCATCTCGGTCGGCGTTGCGGTAACAGCCAGCCACAATGCCTTGTCGCTATCCTTCGTCTCGATTTCCAGGTTGAATCCCGTACCGTGCTTCATCTCGCTGTAACGCGGCGTGCCATCGCTGCCTTCCGCAACAAGGCCGACTGTCCATCCCGAAGCCGGGTTCGGCAACGCATCCGGCGCGTAGTTGCACCACCTGTACGTCTTGCCCATGTAGTAATCCGTATTGTCGCCAAAACAGGTGTAACCGTTCACGGTCGGCTTGTCCTGCACGATTCCGCGGAACTTGACCGTGACCTTCCCCGCCTTTTCGGGGTAGATGCGCACTAGGTTATAGCCCCAGCGCTGCGGAGCCCAGTAGCTTGGCGAAATGTAGCGGTCCGCGCACGCCTCGCCAGCATTCCCGCCAGCAGCCTCGCCCGTCGTACATTCCATCTTGTTCAGCATGGTCACGCGCGGGTGCCTGCGGTAATTGTCGCCCCAGCCCGAAGATTCGCGCCTCGTCGCAAATTCGTAATCGCCCCAGGACTTCTTGTACAATGTCTTTTTCGCGGGCGCATACTCGAGCGTCGCGTTCTTCATCGCGAACTTGCCGAACTGCTGGTTCAGGCTATCGAGCGACCAGCCGAAAACCTTCATCATGGCCGTAAACGGCGTCTGCTCCATGCGACCGCTTTCCCCGTCGCGGATAGATTCCATCCAGATGCGGTTCACCTCGTGCGCACCCTTGTTGCCACCGCCGAATTCTTCCTTGAGGTGCTCCAGGAATTGCCAGTTGCAGTAGCGGTCACGCGTGGAGCCGTAATACAGGTACGGGAAGTTGATGAGGTATTCCGCGCAGTGGGCATCGTTCGGATTATATTGGTGGGCCATCCAGTTCGCATGGCTCTCGGCGAACCAGCCCGAATGGCTATTGTTGCCCATCCAGCCCGCCACTCCCTGCAGGCCGTGCGCAAACTCGTGCGAAGTTCCCCAGTAATCCTTGAGGGAACCCACGCCAATCCACATGCCGGGCCCGTATTCGCCATTCAGGCCCTTCACGTAGTCCTGCCCGCCGTAGAGCGCCGCCATCACGGAGTTGTCGAACACGTAGATGTTGCTCTTGAGTTTCTTATCCGGACTGCTCGGGAACGGCAGCATCCAGCCAAGCGAATCGATGTAGAACGAAAACACCTTCTCGAGCGACTGAAGCACGCCCTGCGCATCCGCATTCGGAATCGAAACATTGTTCGCCTGCCCGTCATCCGTCGTAGGCTTCTTGCAGACCTCGAAATGCTCCGATTCGGCAATCAGCGTAAAGCCGTTGCTTGCGCACTGGTTCACCCACTCGATGGCCGCGGCGTTCGAAACCAACCCCGCCACGGCAAACCCAACCAACATCCTGTTCAATTTCATTGCGTACTCCAATTAATACTGCACAAAAATCCCGACACACCCGCATCGGCTACTAGTGAATTTATCCTTTTTTCGCAAAAAAAGAAGGGCTCCGGCATATTCCGGGCCCAAAAGCGTGTAAAATCCGTGCAGAAACCTAGCGCCCCAGTTTCTTGAAGTCGGGCGTGAGCCTTGCACAGGCGCTGTCCTTCGGGGCGCTGCGGTACAGCACGAGTTCCTTCTCGAAGATGCCCTTTGTGGAGGCGCTTACCATCCACTTGGTTCCTGCCGGGCAGTTCTCGAGCGGAACCTTTGACACAGCCGTAAAGCGGCCGCCTGTTATCTTGTATTCAAATGTACTTGTCGAGAGCGAATCGGGTATCTGTAGCGCATTCGCATTGCCGATGACCTTCCCCTTGGCGAAGAAGGCTCTCTGTGCGTTCATGTATTCTATTGCCTTCTGCTGCATCTCGTCGATGGAATCCGTTATTGACGCGGCCTTCACCTTCTCGTGGCAGCTTGAAACGGCAAAGAAGGCTACAACGATCGCGAGCACGACTGCGAACGGAACGGCAATCTTCTTGAGCGGGATGTTCCCGACTTTCGTAAGAACTTCGCGTAAGGATTCATTCGCGTCTTCCGATGCTGTATCGCCAGTCTCCCACTTGAGCAACTTGAATGCTACGAGCACATGTATGAAGGGCCGGGGCATGGCAAATCCTGCAAGAGCGATGGCGAACAGGATGATGGATATTACCAGGAAAACGGTCAGCGCTGTTTCGGCACTGGGCAGTAGGTTCTGGACTTCCTTGAGCAGGTTGAGTAACTGCTTGTCTTCGGCAAAGTTCTGCGACGCGAACCGCCCCGTAAAGTTGTTATAGCGTGCGAGGCCGAGCTTAACACCGTCCGCAGCCATGACGAGGACTGCCGAAAGTAGGCGTTCCAGGAATAGGAAAACCATACCCACCAGGGCAATCACGGAGGCGATTAGCCGAGCTGTCCTTACCGGAGTCAAGCCGTTCATTTAGAGACTCCTGCGAGTTCCTTAGCGATTTTTTTCGCTGTGGTAAAGTCGGCCTTTCCGGTACCGAGCTTCGGCACCTTCTCCACCGCAAACGCCACCGCAGGCAACATAATCGGCGGGAACCCGCTCGCGCGCAGTTCCGAAAGCACATCCTTCGGGTCCTTTTCACCCTGGTAAAGGAGCACAATCTTCTCGCCCTTCGCGGAATCCGGAATCGAGGTCACCACGTAGTCGCAACCTTCGAGCACCGGCGTGTCTTGAATCTTCTTCTCGACGGCACCGAGGCTCACCATTTCGCCGCCAAGCTTCGCAAAGCGGCTGTAGCGGTCCACAATCGTAAGGAAGCCGTCCTCGTCGAGGTAGCCCTTATCGCCCGTGCGGTAGTAGCGCTTGCCGTTAATATTTACGATGACGCTCTTGGTGCGTTCCTCGTCCTTGAGGTAGCCCACCATCACCTGGCAGCCACCGATAAGGATCATGCCCGCCTCGCCCGTAGGCAAGGGTTCGTTCGTATCGGGGTCCACAATCAGGAACTGCGAACCCGGGAGCGCCATGCCCACCGTACCCGGCTTGTTGTTCACCTGCATGGTCATGTAGTCGCTGTGCAGGTTGTTCTCGGTATTGATACTTGCCACCGGGGCCGTTTCGGTACAGCCGTAGCCTTCGTAGATTTCCTTACCAAACTTGAGGCGGAACGCAGTAGCAAGTTCGGGGCGCAGGGCTTCGGCACCGGCGATAATCAGGCGCACATACTTGAGCGCCATCGGGTGTACGTAGCGGCTAATAGTAAACGCACGCAGGAACGTCGGGGTCGCCACGAAGGCAGACACGCGGAACTCCGCACACACGCGGGCCATGGTCTTCACGTCGGTCGGGTCGGCCACGGTCACAATCGGGCAGCCTTCCGTGAGGTTCAAAAGCGTCGTCACCGTAAGGCCGAAGCTGTGGAACAGCGGGAGTTCCGAAAGCATAACGTCGGCGCGGGTCACGTTAAAGATACAGGCAAGCTGCTGGATGTTGCCCATGAGGTTCCTGTGGCTCAGCATCACGCCCTTCGGGGTTCCTTCGGAACCCGAACTGAACATGATGGCGGCAATGTCATCCAGCTTGACATGCTTGCGGAAGCAGAGCTTGATGAGCCAGCACGGTGACACGATGCAGAACACGATAAAGAACGCAATCTTTGCCTTCGGGATAACCTTCATGAAATCCTCGGCATAGAACAAGCGCAAGTTCTCGCTAGCAATCTTCGAGTAGTCGTTGCCGCGGCCCTTGAGCTTTTCGATAAACTGGCGGCTCGTTATAACGGTCTTCACGTCGGCACGGGCGGCACAGAACTTCACGTTGTCTACAGAAGAGGTGTAGTTCAGGTTCACGTTCGTCTTGCCCAGGAGCCAGAGCGCCAAGTTCACGATGACTCCCGCCGGAGAAGGCGGCAGCATTATACCCACATTCTTTTCTTCGGGGCCAAGAATTTTTTTGAGGTGCCTGCTGAACGCAATGACAGCGCCCATCAACTTGAAGCCGGAGAAGTGACCGCCGTCGGGATTGTAAATGGCAGGTCCGTGCTTCACGAACTTCTTGTAGGTGCGTATCCAGCTGTCGCCAACGGGCTTCACGAACGAAACCGCATAGTCCCAAGCCGATATCGAGATGTTGCGGATGATGGTTCGCACCTCGTTTGCGGGCGTCGTTGCGGGAATGGAGTTCCCGAAGGCAACCGTCACCGTACGTTCGGCCGAGGCTCCATACATGTTGGAACCGCTATAGCTGTAGTTCGAGCCCCAAAGTCCCTGGATGTAGAACGGCACTACCTGAGCGTCGGTGCCCTCCACCGCCTTCGAGTAGTCAATGCTGAACGGTTCCACGTGCGGGGACCTCGAAACTTCGCCCGTCGGGAAAATGACGACCGCGTGGCCTGCCATAAGGCGGTCATGAATCTTCTTCATCGCCTCTTCGGGGTGGCGATTGTCGATGCGGATGCTCCCCAGGCGCTTGAGCAACGAACGCAGGTACCACTTTTCGAAATGGTCCTTGTTGCCGGCAATGCAGAGCGGGCGCGGGCAGGCCATCTGCAGCATAGCCCAGTCTATAAAGCTGTGGTGGTTACCAACTAGGAGCACCGGTCCATCGTTCGGGATATTGCCCACGTTGAGCACGCGTATCTTGTAACGGCTGAACACCAGGCGCAACAGCGAGCGGACAAGCGCCTGCGGAAGGTTCAATATGGACCAGTAGAACACGCCCACCGAAATGACGGAAAGCCCGATGAAGTAATAGTGCGGGCGGAGGTCCGTGTACTGCATGATAATGGTATACACGAACAAGAACACCACAAGCACGAGGGCCTGGATAAGGTTCGCAAGCGCAATCACCCAGCCGGAATTGTTCGGGCGTGTGTTGTACAGCAAAAGCGCATTCACCGGCACAAGGAACATGCCGCCAAAGATACCGATAGCCGTATACAGAATAGAAAGCGGTACAGGATGCACGAAGAACGGGATAAGGAACATGCCGATAGATGCCCCTATCATGCCAAGCGGGATAAAGCCGGTCTCGATGAAGTCCTTGGAATTACGTGCAGAGATGATGGAACCGACCATGAGGCCGACAATGGTGAAAGCGAGGTAGTTCTGGAGCGTATTGACGGTCTGAGAACCGGAAACGTCCTGGAACATGAGCGTAAAAACCTGCGCCATCGCCCAGAACATCGAAAGCGTGATGATGGTCGCGCGCAGCGTGCGGTGGCGCCAGCCAAAGCTCAGACGGCGACGGGCTACGGAGAACTTCACGTTCTTGTCTTCGTACTTGACCTTCGGCACGAGGAAGCTCGCGACTGTACCCAGCACGCTCACGCCGGTCAAAATCCAAGGAATGACGACGGACTTCGAAAGCAAGAATCCCACAGCCTCGTAGCTGACAAGAGATTCGAGGTCGATTAGGTTTATGCCCACGATAGCAAGCCAGCTCGAGGCCATCACGCCGATAAGCGAGAAAATCTGCAGGAATGCGTTAGCATAGCTCAGGTTGTGCACGCCGAACATTTCGCGGATAAGCGCGTACTTGGCTGCACTGTGGACGGCAAAGCCGGAAGAAAGCCCTATGGCAAGCCAGAAGGCGACTCGCGGGCAGTTGCAGGTCACGAGAACCGCCTGCGCAATGACAAACGCCGTCATGAACAGCGAGGACCACGCCAGCACCTTGTTCTTCGAGAACCTGTTGGTGAAGAACCCCGCAGGCCAAATCATCAGCACATAGGGGGCGATGAAGAACACCTGGAGCATGAAAGTCTGCCAAATCTGACCACTGTCAGAATCGGAGAACGATCCAGAAAGAATTTTCTGGGCATAAATAAAGACGCCACACTGTACGAAAGTCGTCGCGAGAATGGACAGGAAATAACGGACGGAGCCTTTAACTTTCCACATTTATCATTCCTTGTAAAACAAGCCTACCATTAAGACTTGCGTGCAAATCTAGAAAAATAGATGCTTCTTATCCGCGCATCAATTTCTCGATTTCGGCGATTTCTTTTGGAATTTTTCTCGAAATGTTTACAAAACCGCTTTTTGTAATAAGCAGGTCGTCCTCGATGCGGATGCCGATTTTAGCCGTAATCCGTCTGCCTCCGAATATGCCCGAAAACTTGCCGTATAGGCCTGGCTCGCACGAAATGAGCATGCCCGGTTCGAGCACAACGTCGAGCGAACGCGAGCCGGGGTCGCCCTCGTGTATCTGCTCACCGATGAAGTGGCTCACCCCATGGGGGCGCCTGTCGTATAGTAACTTGTATGTGCCCCTCGCTCCCTTCACGAGGCGTTCTTCGAGGGCGGTGAGGATATAGTCCCACGGGATCTGCCCGATTTCTCGCAGCGAGACACCGGGTTTCACGGATTTCTGGTATTCCCTGCCTGCATCGAGCACTATCTGGTACAGGAGTTTCTGAAGAGGGTCGAACTTGCCATTTGCCGGGATGGTGCGCGAGATGTCGCTATGGAGCGTCCCGATGCGTATCCCGAAGTCCAGGAGCACGAGATCCCCTTTTTTAATTTGTTCATCCTTTTTCACGTAGTGCAGGCAGCAGGCGTTCTCGCCGCCGGCACATATTGTCGGGAATGCGAGGTCGCCATCGCTTCTGCGCAGCATTTCGTAGTCGAGCCGCAGCGAGAGTTCTCGCTCGTTCTTGAAGCTGTGCACTAGCGGCAATACGGTGCGGAAGGCGCGGTCTGTCACCTGTTGAGCGGTCTCGGCGTCCCTAATGCGTTCGCGTTCTAGCGGGAGGCGCAGCTTCCAGTGCAGCGAGGCAGCACTCCGCAAAGAAATTCCCGTGCCACGCAGGGCGTTGCTCATCGATCTCCTGAACCGGTCGTTGTGGTCATCCTTGAACTTCTCGAAGTAGTAGGCGTAGGCATGGGAGCCTTTCGGAAGTCTCGATGCGCGCATGGCGACTTCGTCCCAGAGTTCGCCCGCACTCCTTACGTCGGTTATACCCGTAATCCTCTTCACCTCTTCCCCATTTCCGCTGTAGCCCAGGCGCTTCCCGTTCCAGAATTCCCTGAAAGGGTCCTTGGGCTGTACGAACAGGATTTCCTCCCCCGTCTTGGGGTCGAGCAGCAGGTAGCAGCCCGCCTGGTTTATGCCCGTGAGGTAGAGGAAGGCCGGTTCCTGGACCATTTTGTTCCATATCTGCACAAAGGCCTCTTCCGTGCCCGGGTCAGCCGGCATTCCGGCGACGACACAGAACGAATCTAGCGCATCTAGCATGGCCTTGCGGCGTTTTTTGTACAAATTCTTGGAATTGTAGCGCGGGGATTCGATGAAAACCTGCGAATACGGCCTAGAAAATGCTCTTGCTGCCATTTTTTCCTCTGAAAAAGTAAAATTTCGCTATAAATTTACCATTTTCGCTATCGTTCCACATTAAAATATTATAGATTTTAGGCATCACAGACTAGAATGGAGCCTGATTAAAATGTCTCTTACAAAAAAATGGAAACTTATCCTCGCCTCTCTCTCCTTTGCATTCTTTACCGCATGTGCCGGCGGATCTAACGGCGGCAGCGACGATGCCGGCTACGCCGGTGATGACGATACGGAAGAAGTCTCTGGCGGCGGTAGCAGCAAGAAGAAGGCTTCTGCCCCGAAGGAAGTCATTGACGAGAACAAGCTGAAGAAGACTGAAGACGAAGCTATGGCTGCAAACGAAGAAAACCACAAGCTCCGTAAGGAAATCTTCGACGCCAAGAACAAGTTGGGCATTCCTGTGGAACGTCCCGACGCCGAGTAGGCAGTTTGGAACATTATTCCATCTCAGATAACCTGAAACGCATAGTTTCAGGTGAAAACGAAACGGTTTTCCGCTTATTGGAGAGCCGTTTTTGTGTTGAGATACAGACCAGACTCCCAGGACTGTCGGTGAAGACGACTGACAAGTCGGATGTCCATGGCCTGTTTTCCGTATTGGACCAGCTGAAAATTACCGCAAAGCGTGGCGGAGTGCTCAGTGCCAAGGAGGTCGAGCGCCTCCTCGGCCCGAAGGAGCCGGGTGATGTCGTTGATCTCGACGGCTTGCCGACGGCGCCCATCCTCCGCAACCGGTTCGGTATTGCCATCACGCCAAAGACCCGCTCGCAGGCCGAACTGGTCAAGGCGGTCGAAAAGAACGATATCATCTTCGCGAAGGGCCCCGCCGGCACGGGAAAGACTTTCCTTGCCGTGGCGCTTGCTGTCGCAAGCCTCGAAAACCACGAAGCCGAGCGCATCTGCCTGGTGCGCCCCGCAGTCGAGGCCGGCGAATCCCTCGGGTTCCTGCCGGGCGACCTCAAGGAAAAAATCGCTCCGTACCTGCGCCCCATCCACGACAGCCTCTCCGAACTCCTGCCGACAGAAAAACTCCGCCGCTACGAGGAGACCGGGGCCATCGAGGTGGCGCCCCTCGCCTACATGCGCGGCCGCACGCTCAAGCGTGCCTTCATCATTTTGGACGAGGCGCAGAACACCACCAGGGCGCAGATGAAGATGTTCCTCACCCGTCTCGGGCCCCACAGCAAGGCTATCATTACCGGCGACACTTCGCAGGTGGACCTCGCGAAGGGAGAGGAATCGGGCCTCAAGCATGCTATGCGCATTCTTTCGGGTATCCGCGGCATTGCGCAAATCGAATTCGACAAGACGGATGTCCTCCGCCATCACCTAGTCAAGGATATCCTACAAGCATACGAAAACAAGGAAAAGTGATATGAAGAAGAAACAGAAAAGAATCCATCTCGCCATCGGGTGGATACTTATCACGGTAATCGCCATTCTCCTTTTCCCCGACAAGAACATCGCCTTGCAGGCGGAGCACCCGCATTTGGGCCAGTTGAGCACGCGCACCATCGTGTCGACGCTCAAGTTCGATATTCCCAAGTCCAAGCAGGAAATCGAAATCGAACGCCAGCGTGCCGAAGAGAAGGTAAACGCCATCTTTGGGTACAATACCGACGAGACGAACCGCATCAGCGAGGACCTCAAGCAGTACATGCAGAAACTGGCGCAGTACGGCTACCTCCAGGCGCAGATCAGTGCGAATGGCGGTGCTTCGGCCGAAGGCAACGATTCCCTGCAGCGCAAGGTGCAGCAGGCCAGCCGCATTTATGAAACGTTGAAGCAGCGTATCTCTGTTACCGCCATTCGCCCGCTGAGCCAGAACTCCAAGGCGCGCGACTCCCTGCTCGCCACTTTCAACCGTATGCTCGAGAAGGGTGTTTCCAATACGCTTATCGCGAAGACCGAGACTGAGGTCCAGCTGTTCAGCAACAACTACAACCTGCAGAACACCAAGGCCATCATCTACAACAAGCCTACCGTTTCGCTTATCAAGGATAGCGAGGAGAACACGCTTGAGGTGAGCGAGATCCAGCCCATCCAGCGCCGCATCGAGGAGGCCTTCAGCCAGCTGCAGCGCGCGTTCCCTTCTGAACAGGGGCTCCAGAGCGCCTTCTACGAAATCCTGTACGTCTTTACGCTCCCCAACGTGTTCTATCTCGAAAAGGAGACGCTTGCCCGCAAGCAGGAAGCTCGCGACAAGGTCACCCTCATCAAGGGTATGGTCCCGCGCGGTGTTGAAATCGTGACGCAGGGAACCCCGGTGACCAAGGAAATCCTCGAGAAACTCGAGGCGTTCCAGCAGGCACAGCAGAAAGAAGAGAACGCCCGTACGCTTACGGCCCCCTATGGCCAGGCGCTCGTGTTCTTCGTCTGCATTACCATACTCTTCTGCTTCTTCGCGTTTTCCGCATCTACCAAGACCTTGCGTACCCCGCGCCAGCTTTGGAGCCTGATGGCGCTCCTCGCCCTGCAGCTCATTGCGTTCTGGCTCATGCACAACTTCTCGGATAGCCTCAACAAACTCAACGTGATGCCTCTCCCTGAGGGAATCGACATCATGTGGCTGTACCCGTTCGCCATAACGCCCGTCATTGCGATGGTGCTTTACGAACAGCGCATCGGTATTGCCTTCGAGGCCTTCTCCTCCGTATTCTTTGGCATTCTCAACGGCTACGACCTGGCTGCCATGGTGACTGTATTCGGGGTTCTCTCCGTCCTCACCTACCCGTTGGTCCGCATCCGCTACCGTATCCAGTTCGTGTGGTCCATGATGGCGGGCGTGCTCGGGCTTGCCGGTGCCATTTGCATCATGTTCCTGCTGCGCAACCGCATGGGACTCGTCCCCTTCTACCAGACGCTTATAGCGGGCTCCGTGAACATCATGATCTGTACTGCTGTCGCGTCGGTGTTCTTCATTCACCTTGTCGAGCGTATCTTCGGCATCACGACCGTCCTTACGCTCATGGAAATGTCCGACTTCAACCGCCCGGCGCTCAAGCGTATTTCCGAACTTTCTCCCGGTACCTTCCACCACAGCATTCAGGTCTCGAACCTTGCCGAGAAGGTCGCCGACAGCATCGGTGCAAACTCTCTGTTGGTGCGTGTTATGGCGCTCTATCACGATATCGGCAAGACCATGCGACCGGAATACTTTACCGAGAACCAGAAACAGGGCGTGAATCCGCACAACAACATCGATCCGGAACATTCCGTGAAGATTATCGTGGGCCATGTGGAGCAGGGCAACGTACTTGCCAAGGAATACAAGCTCCCCGACCTCGTTATTGCGGGTATCAACGAACATCATGGGACGACGCTTATCCAGTACTTCTACCACAAGGCGGTCGAGAAAGCGGCTGCCGAGGGTAAGACCGTGAACGAGGCGGATTACCGCTACAAGGGGCCGAAACCGCAGACAAAGGAAACGGCTATCCTGATGCTTGCAGACATCATCGAGGCCACGAGCCGCTCGATGACCGACCAGAACCAGGAAAACCTGGCCGACATGATCCACAATACCATCCAGGGCCGTTTCAACGAAGGGCAGTTTAGCGAGTGCGACCTTTCCATCAAGGAACTCTTCAAGCTCGAGAAGGCCTTCCTGCACAGCCTGGACGGCACGTTCCATACGCGAGTCAAGTATCCCGGCCAGAAATAATGTGGCATGCCAAACGCGCATTATTTTTCAAAAAAAAGCCGATTTCCACTTGACAGAATGCAAAAACCTTTATATATTTGGCTCGTTGACTGAGAAATCGGTCAAAACCACTCTGGGGTGGTAGCTCAATTTTGGTTAGAGCACCGGCCTGTCACGCCGGAGGTTGCGAGTTCAAGCCTCGTCTATCCCGCGAAAAAAGCCTCTCGAAAGAGAGGCTTTTTCGTTTATCGAGCGTAGCGAGATAAACCAAATGCCGCCTCTCGAAAGAGAGGCTTTTTCGTTTATCGAGCGCAGCGAATACGGAACACGTCCGCAGCGCTTCATGAGCATTGGCAAATTATTCTCGATATACATTTCTCTAGATACAGAAAAACCCGCGCCATAAAGCGCGGGTTTCAAAGTTCGCATTACTGCCTAGGGGCTACCTTTTCTTCTTTTTCTTTTTGCCCTTACGGTCTTCCTTGGCGGGCTTTTCTTCTTCCTTCGGTTCTTCAAGCTTCGGAGCCGGCTTCGGAGCGTTACCGCGCAGGTCCTTCATCTTGAAGGTGACGTTGACTTCGGCAGTCTCGACCTTGGAGTAGACTCCACCCGGGTCCTTCACCTTGAAGGTGAATTCGTCGAGGCCGGAGAATCCGCGGTTCGGCGTGTAGGTGAAGCTACCGTCGCGTTCGTTCAGGTCGATCTTGCCGTTGCGCGGGCGCTGCACGAGCTGCACGGCCACGGGCTTCTCGCCATCGGCATCGAATACGCCGGCCATCAGGCCTTCAGATGCGGGCACCTTGAGTGCTTCGCCTTCCTGGGTCATGTAGGTCTGCGACTTCGCGATCGGCGGGTCGTTCACGGGGATTACCGTGAAGGTGGCCGTCTTCTGGGCCTTGGCGCCTTCCGGGTCGGTGACCGTGAACGTGATGCGTTCCGGCTTGCCGTTCCAGTTTTCGTGCGGCTGAGAAACGGTGAGGATCCTCTTGAACTTGTCGTACTTCACCTGCAGGAACTTGTTGCCAGTCCAACTCCACTTGAGCTCTTCGGGCCTGTGGTCCTTGTCGCGGGCGTACTGATCGGTCTTGATGGTGGCGATTACGCCGTCATTGTCGTCTTCCCTGATGGTGAAGTCCTGAATGTCACGCATCACCGGAGCGGCGTTCACGTGCTTCACGACGAACTTCACGACGGTCTTGTCCATTCCGCCGGCCGGGTCCTGAGCCATGAACACGAGCGTTTCTTCGCCGAACCAGTCCTGTCTCTTGGGCTTCACGACGGCTTCGCGGCCACCGGAAATCATCACGTCGAGGTTCTTGGCTCCCGTGACCTTCCACTTGATTTCGTGCGGCTTGTGGTCGGGGTCGGATACGTACTGGTCGAGCTTGATGGGCTTGAAGGACTTGCCTTCGAGCGTTTCCTGGCCCGGGATTTCCTTCACGACCGGCGGGTCGTTCACCGGCTTCACGGTGAACTTCACGTTGACGGAGGCCTTCTCGCCTGCCGGGTCGAACACGTTCACCGTTACGGTTTCGGTACCGTACCAGTACTTGTTCGGGGTTTCGCAGGTCAGCACGCCCTTGTCGCTGATGCTGAAGATGAGTTCATGCTTCACAGGAGCGGCTTCGGGTTCGGACTTGCCCTTCTTGCCCTTCTTGCCCTTCTTGCCCTTCTTGGCAGGGGCTTCCTTTGCATCGGGCTTGTCGTTGTCAAGTGTCCACCTGAGTTCGGAGAGCTTGTTGTCCGGGTCGTTCACGACCTTGCTGAAGTCGAACGGCTGGAACTGTCTCTTTTCTTCGATGACGAACGGCTGCACCGGCTTGAGGGTCGGCGGATCGTTCACCGGGGTCACCTCGAAGGTGGCTGTCTTGGATGCAGATGCGCCGGACGGGTCCTTCACGGTGAACGTAAGGGTTTCCTTGCCGAACCAGTTCGGGTTCGGGGTCACCACCATGGCGCGGCTGCCCTTGATGTCGACCTTCAGGTCCTTGTTGCCGGAAACAGACCAGCGGAGTTCGGCGGGCTTGTTGTCCGGGTCGGTCGCAGCCTTCGAGAGGTCGATTGGTTCGAACCTTTCCTTCTCCTTGATCTTCTGGCCCGGGATGGCGTGGACGACCGGCGGGTCGTTAACCGGGGTCACTTCGAAGGTAATCTGCACGGATGCCCTAGAACCTTCCGGGTCAAATACGTCGAGTTTCACCTTTTCGGTACCGCTCCAGAACTTGTCCGGAGTCGTGACCACGAGTTCCTTCTTGCTGTTCACGGAAGCCTTCAGGGAGCGGGTAGAGCCCACTTCGAACTTGAGAGAACCGAATGCATGGTCAGGGTCAGACACGAACTGAGAAAGGTCGATCGGCTTGAAGTGTTCCTTTTCCTGGATAGACTGGATAGGAATCGGCTTGATGACCGGAGCGTCGTTAACGGATTCCACGAGGAAGTTGACCGTCTTGGAGGCCTTTGCGCCTTCGGGGTCGTTAACCGTGAAGGTCACGTTACGTTCGCCATGCCAGTACTTGTCGGCAATCTTGATATGCGCGATGTTCCTGTTGTCGATTTCCACCTGGAAGTCGTCAGCAGGTACCGGAGCCGGTTCTGCCTCTTCTTCCTTCTCTTCCTTGGCGCCCTTCTTGCCCTTCTTCGCGGGCTTCTTCTTTTCGGCCTTTTTCGGGGCCGGAGCAGCGCCGCCAGCCTTGGCGACCGTAGCCGTCCAAGTGAGCTGTTCGGCCTTGTGGTCCGGGTCACGCACGAACTTGTTCAGGTCGATTTCCTTGAACTGGCCCTTTTCCTTGATCTTTTGGTTCGGAATGTCCTTCATTTCGGGAGAGTCGTTCACGGAGGTAATCTCGAAGGTCACGGTCTGCGACGTTTCGGCACCGTCCGGGTCCTTCACGATAAGTACCATCGTTTCGGGTGCGCACCAGAAGTACTTGTCCGGAGCAGAAACGGTGAGGATGCGGCTCGGCGAGATTTCGGCCTTGAGCTGCTTGTTGCCCGAAATCGTCCAGCTGAGTTCGTTCGGCTTGTTGTCCGGGTCCTTCACGTATTCGTCGAGCTTGATCTGCTTGAAGGTTTCCTTTTCCTTGATCTTCTGGTCAGGAATCTTCTTGGCGAGCGTCGGCGGGTCATTCACGCGGGTGACTTCGAAGGTCATCTTGTGGTTGGCGGATGCGCCTTCGGGGTCGGTGACCGTGAAGGTGAGCATTTCGCGGCCGGACCACTGCGGGTCAGGCACGGCGACAATGACCGTGTTGTCCTTGCGGATATCGACCTTCAGCTGCTTGTTGCCCGAGACTGTCCACTTGAGGCTGGATGCCGGGTGGTCCGGGTCCTGAGCGAGGCTTGCGAGGTCAATCGTCTTGAAGCGGCCGCCTTCGCGGATGGTTTCACCCTGCGGCGCTCTTTCGGAAATCTTCGGCGAGTCGTTGATGGAACGCACTTCGAAGTGAGCGGTCTTCGAGACCTTCGCACCTTCCGGGTCGGTCGCCGTGAACGTGATGTTCGCTGCACCGTTCCAGAACTTGTTCGGAATCTCGATGGTCGCAACCTGGTTGCCGTCCACCTTGACCTTGAGGGTCTCGCCGGCAGGAGCTTTCTCTTCGGCCGGCTTCTTGCCCTTCTTCGGGGCGGCCTTCTCGGCACCGCCAGCCTTCGCCGGCTTCACCTCGAAGCTCCATTTGAGTTCGGAGGTCTTGTGGTCCGGGTCCTTCACGAGGTCGGCGAGCTTGATTGTCTGGAACTGCTTCTTCTCGTCGATGGACTGGTCCTTGAGTTCGCGCACGAATTCAGGAGCGTCGTTCACGGATTCCACGGTGAAGGTCACGTTCCTGCTGTCGGTAGCGCCTTCCGGGTCGGTCACAGTGAACTTGATGGTCTCGGAACCGTTCCACTGCGGGTTCGGCTGCGTGACGGTCACCTTGTGGCTGCCGTCCATCTGCACCTTGAGTTCCTTGGCGCCTTCGATCTTCCACTTGAGCTTGTTCTTCGGATGGTCGAGGTCGTCAACAAAGTTGTCGAGTTCGATAGGCTTGAACTGGCCCTTTTCCTTGATGGTCTGGCTTGCGATATCCTTCATGACCGGCGGGTCGTTGATGGATTTCACCGTGAAGGCCACCATAGTCTTGGCAGAAGCGCCTTCCGGGTCGGTCACGACGAAGGTGAGCTTCTCTGTGCCGTTCCACATCTTGTTCGGAGCCTTGACAGTAGCCTTGCCGTCCTTGGAGATGTCGACCTTCAGTTCCTTGTTGCCGGTAACTTCGATCTTCAGCTTTTCGTACGGATGGTCCGGGTCCTTGATGATAGCGGCAAGGTCGATCGGAGTGAATTCCTGCTTCTCTTCGACGGTCTGGTCGTTAATCTTGCCAATCGTCGGGGCATCGTTCACGGAGGTCACGGTGAAGAGTGCCGTGCAGGTAGCCTTGCCACCTTCCGGATCTTCGACCTTGAACGTAATTTCTTCAGCACCGTTCCAGTTCTTGTCCGGAATGATGATGCGTGCCATGCGGTTTTCGACCTTCACGGAGAGCTTCGGAGTGTAGCCCTTCGGAGCGCCCTTCGCACCCTTCACATCGAAGCTCCAGGTGAGCTGTTCGGGCTTGTGGTCCGGGTCGGTGACGATGTCAGCGAGGTTGATAATCGCAAATTCGCGCTTTTCGGGAATGGTCTGGTCCTTGATGGGCTTGGTGAACACCGGCAGGTCGTTCACGGATTCCACGGTGAACTTGACCTTGCGGGAATCGGCAGCGCCTTCCGGGTCAGTCACGGTGAACGTGACGGTTTCTTCACCATGCCAGAACTTGTTCGGAGCGGTAACGGTCACGACATGCTTGCTGTCCATCTGGACCTTTAGGTCCTTGTTGCCGGAGAACGTCCACTTGAGCTTGGAGTTGTCGTGGTCCTCGTCCTTCGCGAAGTCATCCAGCGCGATGGTCTTGAACTGTTCCTTTTCCTTGATCTTCTGGCTCGGAATGTCCTTCATGACCGGCGAGTCGTTGATGGACTTCACGGTGAACACAGCGTCGGACTTGGCAGAGGCGCCTTCCGGGTCGGTTACGGTGAAGGTCACCTTTTCGGAACCGTTCCACTTCGGGTTCGGAGTCTTGATGGTCGCCACACCGGACTTGTCGATATCGATCTTCAGGTCCTTGTTGCCAGCGATGGTCCACTTCAGATCCTTGAATTCATGGTCGGCATCATGAGCGAGTTCGGCGAGGTTCACGGAATTGAACTGCTGCTTTTCTTCGATCATCTGGTCCGGAATCTTCTTGAGTTCGGGCACGTCGTTCACGGAGGTCACGGTGAACAGGGCCTTCGATGTCGCCTTCGCACCTTCGGGGTCGGTGACCGTGAACGTAATCTCGGCGGCGCCGTTCCAGAACTTGTTCGGGATACTGATCTTTGCAACATGCTGGGCATCGATTTCCACGGAGAGTTCTCCGTTCTTGCCCTTCGTTGTCGGCTTTACGTCAACGGAGAATGTGAGGTCAGAGAGCTTGTTATCCATGTCGCGCACCATCTCGCCGAGCTTGATGGGCTGGAACTGAGTCTTTTCCTTGATGGTCTGCGGAGCGACCTGCTTCGTAAATTCAGGCACGTCGTTCACGGATTCGACCGTGTAGGCGATAGCGCGTTCATCGGTAGCGCCTTCCGGGTCGGTCACCTTGATATTGAGCGTTTCGGAGCCGTTCCACTGCGGGCTGGGCGGCGTCACCTTCATCACGCGGTTGCCGTCGACAGTTACCTTGAGTTCTCGGTTGCCAGTGATGGTCCACTTGAGCTTGTCCTTGCCGTGGTCGAGGTCTTCGACGTACTTGTCGAGTTCAACATCCTTGAACTGGCCCTTTTCCTTGATGGTCTGTTCCGGGATGTCCTTCATGACCGGCGGGTCGTTGATGGACTTCACCGAGAGCTTCATCGTGGTCTTTGCAACTCCCCCATCCGGGTCGGTAGCAGTGAACGTGAGTGTCTCGGAACCGTTCCAGAGTTCGTTCGGGGTCTTGAACGTGACTTCACGGGTCTTCTGGTTGATGTTGACCTTGATGTCCTTGTTACCGGAAACTTCGATCTTCAGCTTCGAAATGTCGTGGTCCGGGTCAGAGAGGAACTCGTCGAGCACGATGGAAGAAAGTTCGGTCTTCTCTTCGACTTCCTGGTCAGGAATCTTGGTGAACACCGGCTTGTCGTTTATGGAATTCACGGTCAGCGTAACCGGCTGCTTGATGGAAGCGCCTTCCGGGTCCGTGCAGGTGAACGTCGCAATGGCGGTACCGTTCCAGTAGGTGTCCGGAATTTCGATAGATGCTACACGATTTTCGTCGATGTTCACGACGAGCGTTCCCGTTTCGGGTTCCTTGCCCTGGTGCTTCACGTCGACATCCCAGGAGAGTTCGGAATTCTTGTGGTCGGCATCCTTTACGTAATCATCGAGCTTGATCTTGGCGAACTGCTTCTTCTCTTCGATGGTCTGGTTCGGGATGGGCTTCGTGAATTCGGGCTTGTCGTTCACGGAATTGACGGTGAAGCTTGCTTCGGAGGTTGCGCAGGCGTTAGCCGGGTCGCATACCTTGAACTTGAGGGTCTCGGAGCCGTTCCAGAACTTGCTCGGGATGGAGATGGTGGCGCTGCCGCCGGCAATCTTCACCTTCAGGTCCTTGTTGCCGGAGACTTCCCACTTGAGCTGTTCCATCTTGTGGTCCGGGTCCTTTACCAGCTGAGCGAGATCCACAGGCTTGAAATCCTGCTTTTCATCGATAGTCTGTTCAGGCACGTCCTTCGTGAACTCCGGAGGGTCGTTGATGGACTTCACCGTGAAGGTGGCCTTCGTGCTCACGGCCGCACCGGCAGCGTCGGTCGCCGTAAAGGTCACGGTCTCGGAACCGTTCCAGAATTCGTTCGGGATCTTGATGTTTGCGGTACCGTACTTGTCGATATCGAACTTCAGGTCCTTGTTGCCCGCGATGGTCCACTTGATCTTCGAGACGTCGTCGTCGACATCGCTCACGAAATCCGTCAGGGAGATAGACTCGAATTCGTTCTTCTCTTCGATCGTCTGGTCGGGAATCTTCTGCAGCACGGGGGCGTCGTTGATGGGCTTCACCGTGAAGACTGCCGTCTTCTTGTCGGACGCATACTCGCCATCGGTTGCCGTGAAGGTAATCTTTGCCGCGCCGTACCAGTTGGTATCGGGGATTACGATGGTCGCGACGCGCTTCGGGTCGATTTCCACGTTGAGGTCGCCATCAGCCTGGTCCTTGCCTACCGGTTGGATGTCGAATTCCCACAGGATCTGGTCCTTCGGGTGGTCGGGGTCCGTCACGAAATCGTCGAGCTTGATCTTTGTAAACTGCTTGCCTTCGTCGACGGTCTGGTCGGGAATGGCCTTCATTACAGGCGGGTTGTTCACGGATTCGACCGTGAAGTTCACCGTCTCGGAACCGACGGCACCCTTGGTATCCTTAGCCTCGAAGGTGATGTCTTCGGAGCCGTTCCAGTACTGGTCGGGAACCTGCAGGGTGGCCACATGGTCATTCGATATGGACACCTTGATACTCTTGTTGCCCGATACAGACCATTTCAGCTGAGCGGGCTTGTCCATGTCGTCCGAAACATAACTATCAAGCTTGATTGGCGCGAACTTGCCGCCTTCGTTGATAGATTCACCAGGAATTCCGTTCACCGACGGCGCATTGTTTTCCACCGCCGGAGCGTTGCCGGAATTTTCCTGTGCTATTACGACAGAAGCTAAAACTCCAGCCGATGCCAAAAGCGCTGTTACTGGCCATTTCATTCTATTCATCGTTTACTGTCTCCCATAATACTTCCACAAGCATCTTGACTTTTTTTGCAAATAAACAAAAACAGGCACGCTTGCTTTTGCGTGTTATGGGCTCAAATATAATGCTTTTACTCACGAAAAATCGCCATTTTTTGCAAAAAATCGCCGTTTTGTTAAATAAAATTGTCAAAAAAAATTGTAAGTCATTGATACTCAACGACTTACGAGCATCTTGCGAAAATCGTCCAAATTGGGATAAATGCCCGCCTTTTTTGTCCCGAATGACAAAAAAACAAAAAAATGCTAATATTGGGCTCATTATTGCAATAAAATCCTTTAACGCTGGGAAACAACATGAAATTCGTCTTTCTCTGTGACGCCAACTATCTCAAGGGTGATTTGGTCAACTTCGTCAACAACTTCCCGACCAACCACGAACTGGTGACGATGACCTCCGACGATCTTCTCCAGTCGAAATCCGTCATGGACGGTACGTTCGCCATCCTCGCCGAGCGCGCCACCTGGCAGAAGAACTTCAGCCTTTTCCGCTACTTCGGTCTCCTCCCGCTTCTCGAAGTGCTTCCGCTGGGTGTTGTTTCCCGCGGCCGCCGTGGTGAACCCCTCAAGGGCAGAAGCCAGAACAGGAACCAGGAAATCTACTTCAACCCCTCCGCAAGCCCCGAGGAACTCTACATCCAGGTCGACAAGTTCGTCGCCGCTCCTCCTTCCGGCTTTACCTACCCGAGAGGCTCCAGGAAGGTCTAATCGCCTATGCAGCGACAGGTCCTCGATTACCTGTATGCTCAAGGCGAACTGGTGATGGCGGTTTTCCCCGGAAGCCCCGTCCCCTACGAAGCCCTGAAAAAATTCGCGCTGGCACTTAACGCTGGCGCGTCTTTTGTAATATTCGACTTTGCCAACGGTACGCCCGAAAACGCTCCTGTCCCGCTTGCGGATCTGTTTACGCGCGTACTCACGAATGCGGAACTGCAGTCCATCGAAGAAAGCAAGGGGCAGGGAATCATATTCGGTGGTTTCGGTCCCGCCGAGCGCTCCGAAGAAGCATTCCGCACGTTCTACCACAACCTTCAGTCGATAAAGAAGATTGTCCCGCATGCGATATGCGTGATGCCCGCGGATGACCCGACAACGCTTGACAGGAACATCTTGGAGATCTCGAAACTTGTGATGGTTTCCGCGGAGAACGGGTCCGATGCGGCTGCCTTTATCGAGGACTGCCCCGAACTGCAGAAGAAGGACATCCTGTGGCTCATGTCGAGGTTTCCGGACAAGAAGCGCTTCCCGCGAGCGGCGAAGGCAATAAAGCGCGGGTCCTCCAAGGATACACCTGCACGGACTTCTTTCGAAAATAGCCCCGAAGCGCTCGCCGAGAGCGTGAAGTTTATCCTCAAGGAAGGCATCCTCCGCAAGAATCCGATGGAAGGGCTCCCGAGACTGTTTCGCAACCTGTTCCCGTTGCTCCTGCTGGTTGCGCTGCTCGTGCCCTTCATCTACCCCACAAGCATCGATGCGAGCCACTCGAACATGCGTGACCGAATTCCCGAAAGGAACAAACTTTCGGTAGCGCCTTCCTTCGACTACACGTTCGACGGGAAGGAAAACCTGAGGCGCATCGCACGCTATGCCATTGGGCGATTCAATGCCGTCATCTCTGACGACAAGATGATCCGCCAGTACCTGGACGAGACGATAAGCGAGAACGGTTACAAGGGCCAGGGATGGGAAGACAATGCGCTTGCCGTACCGCCGCAGGGGACGGTCATCAAGTTCTCTAGGCCGAACAACCTTTCGCTGACAGCCGCCGATTCCATTGGTGCCGCATGGAAATACTGGTCGTCGATCCTTTCGGACAGCGTTGCCTATATTACCGAGTTCTACAATGAGAAAGGGATTGGCGGGCGTAAGCACAATGGAATCGACCTCGCTTCCAGGCAGGGCGCACGAATTCTTGCCCCCTTCTCGGCGAAGGCCTATACCAGCAGGAACGAGCGCGGAGGCGTGATCATCGGGCTTGTGCGCGAGAAGGACGTGTTGCTTTTTATGCACTGTGACCAGCTCCTGTACCTCGATGGCCAGGAAGTGATGCAAGGGGATCCGATTGCGACTGTGGGCATGACGGGCCACACGACGGGCCCGCATGCGCATATAGTAACTGGGGTCATCGACAAGCGGGGAACAAACCGTATTGGCAACGTTACGTACAAAGTAATAGACCCGATTGCGTGGTATTACAAGTTCAAGCCGAACATGCCTTAAAGCTATTTTTGGGGAGTGAAAAAGCACTTTGTGACAGGTGTCACTAATTGTTCCGAAAAATGGGGTGACATGGGTCACAAGATTGCTTTTATTTTTCTTTTTTGGTCCTGAAGTAAGCAAATAATTACATATTCACTATCGCCAAGAAATCAACAATTAAATAACTTTGTAGCAGTTTTAGGGATGAAGAGAAAATCGGAGTAAAAACCAAGGAGCATTAAGTAAATGAAATCTGGATTTGTGGCCTCTCTCCTCCTCGTAGCAGCAATGTTGGCCGGCTGCTCTGGCATCAAGACCCCCACGGCGAGCCTCGCCAGTCACGATGCACGTCATGACATCCCTGCAATCGACCAGATGATTGTCGATATGAAGCAGGACTACATACAGGCTTGCTACCTGCCCGTTGCAAAGAGGGAGCCGCCTGTGAACGCTTGCCAGACTGAACTCTTCCAGATGCTTGAACGCCGCTACCACATGAACTACACGCAGAATCATGTGGACATGGCTAGCAACGATCTCTTCTTCAAGGATGTGAACACCAAGATTAACGATCTTGTCCGTAAGGACCGTCAGGTTGGCGCTGCTGCTCGCAGGGCGTTCGGGAGCACGGACGAGATGATGGCGTACTACCGCGAAGCCTACAAGTTCGAGACGAACTAGAAACCGCTCGTTCGACATTTAGGGTGAGGAACCTCCGGTTACTCACTCACTCTCGCAACCGCCCCTGTTTAAGAACAGGGGCTTTGTTGCTCACAGGAAGACCGTGCACTCGACGTTTCTAGAGCTGAACCTCCGGTAACTCGTGCACTCTCACTGCTCGCTCGACGTTTCGACAGGTGGACCTTCTGTGGTCACTCTTTTTTGCAACTGTCCCTAGTAGTACTAGGGACTTTTCATATTTCGGGCTTCTCTTTGGTAACAGGAGTATACAATTTACGCTCGAAAAAAAGGTTTTTGGCGTTGCTCAAAAGATATTTTTATGGTGTAAAGAGAGGTTGTCATGTCTATTCGCAAAATATCCATACCGGCCCTGTTCATCTCATCCGCGCTCTTCCTTGGAGCGGGCTTGCTTGCCTGTTCTGATGATTCCAGCAGTTCGAGCGCTCCGGAAACAGATTCCCCGACCGACCCCGGAACAAAACCGTCTGACGAGCCGAGCAAAACTACTCCTGAAGCGAAAGACACGACCTTCCTCACTCCGGACGTTCCTACGCCGGAGGGCGGCTACTCCGGAGTCCTCGTCGGTACCTGCGAGAAGGGCCCGCTCACTATCGGCTCCGCTGTCAACCTTCAGGACCTCTCCGAAACCGACCTGACCGCAACGGGTAAAAAGGCCGCATCGACCGTCACCGACGATTTCGGAACATATTCGCTCCAGTATTCGGGATTCAACTCCTTCGCCATGCAAGAAGCGAGCGGCATATTCCTGAACGAAGTTACGGGCGACAAGACCGGTTCCGTGACGCTACGTTCCCTTATCCGCGCCATCGACGGTGACACCGCCAACGTGAACGTGATGACCCATCTCGAAGCGCCCCGCATCGCCTACCTGATGAAGGAAAATTCCATGAGTTACGCCGAGGCCCAGGGCAAGGCCGAAAGCGAAGTCCTGCGGGCTTTCCATATGCAGAACTTCATGGCCCCGGCGCGCAAGCTCTCTGTATTCGGGCAGACGGAAGCCGACGCAAACCTGCTCGCCATGACCCTTTTGCTCCTGGCCGAAAACGCCTCCAGCGACATGCAGGCGGTAATTGATGCCATCGCCGCGGACATCGAAAAGGACGGTACCTGGGACGATAACGCCACGAAGGCCAAAATTGCGGACTGGGCATACCTGCAGAGGATGGACGACCTCTCCTATTACCTTGAAAACATGGGTACAGGGATCAAGTTGCCGAACTACGAACAGAAATTCCGTACGTTCTGGTTCGAAACTTTCGGACTTGGCATCTGCGATTCCACGAACCAGGGGAAGATCACTGCCTGCACCAATGAACTGAGCCAGTACTCGACCAAGGAATTTGTCTGTGTCGACTCCACGTGGCGCATTGCGTCTGCGTCTGTCCTGCAGAACCGCGAAGGTGTCGAGCTGTTTGGTGAATGTACCGCCGATATGGAAGGGACGGTAAAAGATGGTAACGGGAAGACGTTTATCTGCAAGAAGCAAAAATGGAATTACGCAAGCGAAGCGGAACTCCTGAACATCGCGGTTTCTGCGAAGAACGGGGCCTGTACGGCAGCCAACAACGGAAGCGTCCTGCAACATGAATCCAGCTATGTGCTGTGCCAGAACTCGACTTGGAAAAAACTCGACTCGCAGCCCGTCGACTACTCCAAGGGCCGCGCCATGAACGAAAAACTCGGCCCCGGCATCAACCTGGGCAATGCTTGGGAATCTCAGGGCCAGAAGGGCGCCAGTGCCGACTGCGGATGGAGCAACTGCATCAAGGATGAATACTTCAAGATTATCAAGGATGCCGGATTCAAGTCCGTACGCCTCCCCGTGCGCTGGAACTACGATGCCGCAAAGGATGCTCCCTACACGCTCGACGCCGGCCGACTTGCTGGCGTGAAGGCCGATATCGAACTCGCTCTCGCGCAGGGGCTCATAGTCATCGTGAACTTCCACCATTACGTTGAACTCAACAACTACGCCGTCTATTACGACAACAATCCTGGCGGCTACGACAAGGAAAAAGCCCGATTCCTTGGAATGTGGGAACAAGTGGCAAAGGAAATGGACGCCTACGGTGACGACCAAATCGTTCTTGAAATCTTGAACGAGCCGCACGAAATGAAGAACAAGTATGTCGATGACCTGATGATGTCCGCATACGAGGTCATCCGCAAGAACGCCCCGGGCAAGACCATCATGTTCGAAGGCAACGGATATTCCAAATTTGCGCAGATATCCAACGTGAAACTTCCCGCAGATGGCAACATTATCTTCTCGGGCCACTATTACGAACCGTTTGAATTCACGCACCAGGGGCACGGCTACGACTGCGGATACAAGCTGAAGGACAGCGACATTTCGAGAGTTCCCTCGCACTTCAAGGCATACGTGGATTCTGCCACCACCCACTTCCCCGACATTAACGGAGGCCATATCCCGCTGAACATGGGTGAATTCGGCGTCTCGGGCCAATACGGCAGCTGCGGAGGCAACGGGCCTTCCGATAGCGACCGCGCAAAATGGACCGATGCCGTCATCAAGGCCGCAACCGACAACGGCATGTCCTGGCAGTACTGGGGGCTCGTTGGCGTAGGCGGGTTCGAGGCATACAACAAGAATTCCAACCAGTGGTACACCGAACTCCTGGATGTATTCAACAAATACCTCTAGAAGGAGCATTTTATAGCGTTTGTGCATGGGAAGACCTCGGCAATTGCCGAGGTTTTTTCTATATTTGAGCCCGCAATTAATCAGCCTTGGAGAACAAATCGAAAAGGCATAAAAAAGAGACAAAATCATGGGAAAATCACTCTATCAGAAGATTTTTGAAAGCCACACGGTAGCAAAGCTCCCGAGCGGCCAGTGCCAGCTCTTTATCGGGCTCCACCTCTGCCACGAAGTCACGAGCCCGCAGGCTTTTGCGCAGCTCCGCGAAGAAGGCCAGAAGGTGCTGTTCCCGGAACGCACTTTCGCCACGGTCGACCACATTATCCCGACCACCTTCCCGGAACGCAACCGCCCGCTCAAGGACGGCATTTCCGAAGAGATGTTCTCCCACATTGAAAACAACACCAAGAACAACGGCATCAAGTTCTTTGGCCCCGCTACCGCCGAACAGGGCGTTATCCACATCGTGGGCCCCGAAGAAGGCGTGACCCAGCCGGGTATGACCGTTGCCTGCGGTGACTCTCACACGGCAACACACGGTGCCTTCGGTGCTATCGCATTCGGTATCGGCACAAGCCAGGTGGCAGACGTTTTGGCCACCCAGACGCTCGCCATGAGCCCGCTCAAGACTCGCCGCATCAAGTTCACCGGCAAGCTCAAGCCGGGTGTGACCGCCAAGGATGTCGCCCTCGCCTACATCGCCAAGCTTGGCGTGAACGGTGGCGTTGGCTACGCTTACGAATTTGCAGGCCCGGTCATCGAAGAAATGGGCATGGAAGGCCGTATGACGGTCTGCAACATGGCTATCGAAGGCGGCGCCCGCGTCGGTTACTGCAACCCCGACGAAAAGACTTTCGAATACCTCAAGGGCCGTCCGTACGCCCCGAAGGCCGACAAGTGGGACGAAGCAGTCGCTTACTGGAAGTCCGTTGCTACCGACGCCGACGCCCAGTTTGACGACGAAGTTGAAATCAACTGCGACAACCTCGAACCGATGGTCACCTGGGGTATCACTCCGGCTCAGGCCATCCCGCTCAACGGCAACATGCCGAAGATTAGCGAATTCGAAGGCAGCGAAAAGAAGGTCATCTCCGAAGCTTATGAATACATGGGCTGGGAAGAAGGTTCCAAGATGATTGGCCGCCCCATCGATATCGCGTTCGTGGGTAGCTGCACCAACGGCCGCCTCAGCGACTTGCAGGCCGCCGCCGAAATCATCAAGGGCCACAAGGTCGCCCCGACCGTGAAGATGTGGGTCGTTCCGGGCTCCATGAAGATCAAGGTGGAAGCCGAAGCTCTCGGTCTCGACAAGATTTTCAAGGAAGCCGGTGCCGAATGGCGCGAAGCGGGCTGCTCGCTCTGCCTCGCCATGAACCCGGACAAGCTCAAGGGCCGCCAGGTGAGCGCAAGCTCCAGCAACCGTAACTTCAAGGGCCGTCAGGGCAGCCCCTCGGGCCGCACCATCCTCATGAGCCCCGCCATGGTGGCCGCTGCCGCCATCGAAGGCTGTGTCACCGACGTCCGCAAGTACATCAAGTAACGCAAGGAGATTTAAAAAATGAATTCTATCGACATTGTTAAAGGTTCCGGCGTTCCTGTACGCGGCAACGACATCGACACTGACCGTATCATCCCGGCACGCTTCCTCAAGTGCGTCACGTTCGAAGGCCTCGGCGACAACGCCTTTGCCGACGATATCGCTGGCCTCGCCGCCCAGGGCAAGGTCCACCCGTTCCGCGATCCGGCCTACAAGAACGGTTCCATCCTCGTTTCGAACCAGAACTTCGGTTGCGGTTCCAGCCGTGAACACGCACCGCAGGCTCTCAAGCGTTGGGGCATCCGCGCCATCATCGCCGAAAGCTACTCCGAAATCTTCTTCGGTAACTGCGTTGCCATTGGCGTGCCTTGCTACAAGGTGAGCCACGAAGTGGCCGACAAGATTCTCGCCTGGATCGAAGCACACCCGAGTGAAGAACTAGTGACGAGCACCGAAAGCCGCACGCTCAAGATGGGCGACGAAACCATCGAGCTCACGCTTGCCGACGGCCCCCGCGGTCAGTTCCTCGACGGCTCCTGGCACGCACGCTCCGCCCTCATGGCCAACGCCGACAAGGTGCAGGAACTCGCCAGCAAGCTGCCGTATATGCAGTTCCTTAAGTAATTGTAAAGTGTCATCCTGAGCGAAGCAACGCTAGTTGCGTAGTCGAAGGATCTAAAGCATTACAAAGCGCCCGGTTCAAAACCGAGCGCTTTGTTGTTTGTAAAAACAAAATGCTTGCACCCCCTCATAAATAAAGGTATATTCAATAAAGTTTTAACAGGGATACAGGTTTGTCATGAACAATTTAGGGGCTAAACACATATTATGCTGGATGCTTTTCAGCATGCTCATGTCCATCATCCCCGTAATAAGTCTTTGGGGGTACAAAACGGGACACGAGGACTTCCTCGCTCTTATCCTTTTCCTCGCTGCAATTGCAGAACTGCTAGCCATTCCCTTAAGCCTGCTGAATTTATTTCTTTTCAAAAAGAATCTCAGCATCAAGGCCGCCAAGCGGATTGCCACCATCCCCCTTGGGCTCTGCATTGTCTGCTCCACAATACTTCTCATGTACAGCATTGTTATCTTTTATGACGGCAATTCTTCCGTAATCATAACATCGGTTGCAACAATGCTTCAACTTTTCGTAGCAATCATTGCGATTAGCTGGTTTAGGAACAAAATTGAGGAACTGTATACTCATTTATGAGCCGAGGTTTGTCATGAACAATTTAAAGGCCAAACACATACTTGGTTGGATGATTTTTTGCATGATTATGCCAATCATTCCCGTAGTAAGTTATTTTGTATTTTTAGATCACTCGCAAATGAGAGATGGAGGCCTATTATTAATCTATCCTGGACTTGCAGTACTACTCGTCATCCCATTGAGTCTGCTGAATTTATTCCTTTTCAAGAAAAATCTAAATACCGATGTGGCCAAACGGATTGCAACAATTCCCTTTGGGTTCAGCATCGTTTGCTCAGGGACACTTTTCTATATAATGATTCGGTTTATTTTGAGCAGCAATTACGGTGCCACCTTCATGCCGGTATTCATCACCGCCATTTATCATGTTATTGCATTCAAGGCGATTTTCTGGTTCAGGAATAAAATTGATCAGAACGCATCAACCGACTCCTGATTTCAACCCATGTTCACCTCCCCCATCAACAACATTCTCGTAGAAAAGGCAAAACGCCAAATGCACTTGCGCAACGGCGAGAATATCGTCAAGACGTACAGGATTTCGCTGGGCAAGAATCCCGTGGGAGCGAAGGTCAAATCCGGAGACAACAAGACGCCCGAGGGCAATTACACCATCGAGTGGCATAATCCTAAAAGCAAGTTTCATTTATCGCTGAAGATTTCGTACCCGAACGCAGAGCAAATCAAGGCCGCAAAAGAAGGCAACTACGAGCTCGGCGGCGACATCATGATCCACGGCTACCCGAACAAGGTTCCTGCATTCCTCTTTAAATTCTGGCACAAGTGGAAAGACTGGACTGCCGGCTGCATCGCCGTCACGAACGACGAAATCGAGGAAATCTACGACGCCGTCAAGGACGGAACTCCAATAACCATTCTGCCATAGCGTTTCTGCAAATCTTTTTTATATTATAATCATGCCAAGATTTACACACATAATCCTAGCCCTCGGCCTTTTGATGATTCCTGCAAAGACGTTTGCGTCGGACTTCTTTGTGTATCCCCATGGCATTTCCGTTGGAGCCGGTTCGGACATGCTATCCGTAGCATTCGACTGGACAACCTCATATTCTCGAATCATCAAACGCACCAATGACGAGTTGATAACACACGATTTTTGGTGGGCAGTCAGGACACGCTACTTTTACGATTCTGATGAAGAACAATCGTGTATTTTCTTACAGCCAAACGTGCACTACTTATTAAAAATCTTCATCCTCGATTTGGCGTTAGGGCCAGAAATAGGATGGAAGGAAGATACCGGTTTTGACTACGGAGGGTCAGCACGGATAGGATTTTTGAGTATCGCCTATATTGAATTCGGATATTTGTTCAATTCAGACAAGACATACGCCCAGTTCCTACTCAATGTGCCATTAGGCCCCCTCTTTAGCTTATTTATGCCGTAACGAGCCTTTCCCCCTACCCCATATACTTTGACTTATACCCGTGGTTTTCCTTGGGGCGCAGGTCGTTGGGGTACATCACATCGGTGTAGATGTCCTCCTGCAGTTGCTTCACGAGCTTGTACACCTCTGCATAATCGGCGACGCTGTCGATGGAAATGCCCGCGTTGGTAGAAGTCCTACGCCCATTCATCGTTGCGGGATTGGCCTGCGCGGAGGTCGTGATGATGTCGCCCACGCCAAACCACTGGTCAAAAATGCCGCGGTGCAGGTCCACGTGCGAAAGTTCCGCGAACGGCTTTGACTTGTATGTCCTGGCGAAAATGCCGCCGGAGGCATAGATGGCCTTGTCCGTGACGATGTAGGCCGTATTGCGGTACCGCCGGAACGAGAGCAGAGCCCCGCCCAGATAGAGCCAGACCGGCATCAGGTGGAGCAGCATAAAGGGCACCATGAAGAATGCCATGTTTTCAGACTTGTCAGCCGTAAACGCAGCCCCAATAACGCCAAAATCTATAGCAGCCCAAATCGCAGCAAACGGGAGCAGCGGATTGAAAATGCATTCGAAGATGAAGCACGTCTTGTCCGGCTTGCCGGCATAAAGGATCTTTTCATCCTTCCCTATCAAAAGCGTCAGTTCGTTATCCATGTGCACCCCTTAGGTAAAAAGTCCATAGATGAAACGCAGTTCGTCCAACTGTCTAATTATAAAAAAATGTGAGCGTACGCACAAAGACAGGCCTTTTTACCGGATGAATTTTATGAAAAACAGCCCGAATAACGTATATTCAAAATAGGTGGTTCCCATGAAACCGAATCTGTTGCCCAATTTGCTCTTCTTGCTTTCCTTGAGCCTGCTTGCCGCAGGCTGTTCGCAGGTTGTCTCTAACCCTGCCAAAGGTGAACTCGATGACGACGGTTTCTACTACACCGATGTCGACTGGGTATTTTCGGAATGGACTCTTCCTGAATATTTCCACGCCGAATTTTTCGATTCCGTAAAATACCTCCCCCCACCCGAAGAGAATATCATCCCTATTCCGGATGACGGTTGGTGGCTCGTCGAACTGAATGAGACTAGCAGTAAGATTTATGGAGGCTTCTTCATCGGCAGTGAAGACGGTGTTGCACGCTACATGCTTAGCATGGATAAGGTTGACGGGGAGCCTCCCCTGCTCGCACCTACGGCCGATTACTATGCAGAGGGAGAACCTATGATGGAAATAACGGCCCTGATAGAACCTATAGAATATGAGGACCGCCTATTTTATCCGATAGAATCTAGCATTCTGGATACTAGCTTTGTCTTTTCGCGCATTCGCCTGTACAACAGGGACGGAACGCCTTATCGGGATACGGTAGACAACGTGCTGGTAGTCGGCAGTAAACAGGAAACCTACTCGCTGGAATTCAGTGCGAACATCATTCTTGCAGGCAAGTATATGGGCACAAGCGACGGAGCATCCCTGGAGGAACTTGTCGAAAAGATTAGGGATCGCCTGAACAAGGCGCTCAACCCGGGCGGCGTGAACGTGAAGGAACTCAATATCCTCTATGCCAAGGATCACCCGCGTGCAGCGGACGCCTTCCCCGAATCAGAACAGTTTGTCGTCGATAGGGATGCATCCTTGGATGCCCTAGACTTACTTGCCAAATGGCCCGGTCACGAAGGCGAGATAAGTTTCGTCCTGGGGTACTATGTACAGGACGATTCGGACGAAGACGGTGCGGTTGCCGGTTTCTCGGCTTCTCCTGGAGCAATTTATAACGGAGATTCCGATAGTTTTGCCGACATTATTGTCATTTCCTCACATATAAAAAATGGACGGTGGAATGAAGACCTCTCCAGCACGGGAGTTGCGAACACGGCCATTCATGAACTGGGCCATTTCTTTGGGCTCAGCCACACCACGGAATTTGGCGGTTACGCATTCGACAATCTGGACGACACTCCGGAATGCCCGGACTTGCAGAATAGCGAGCAGCGCATGAACAAGTGCCCGGACCGGCATTACCTCATGTTCCCGAAGGAACCGCTGGACTGGGAATATTCGACATTTACGCCGCAACAGATGGATGTTATCCGCCAGTACCTTTCGATGCACCAGCATAAATAAACAAAAATCCCGGCAAATACTGTGTACCTGCCGGGAATATTGAATAAATTAGTCACTGCTAGAACAAACTAGCCGAGGCGCTTGTTGACTTCGTCCCAGTTGACGATGCTCCAGAGCGCCTTGAGGTAGTCCGGACGGCGGTTACGGTAGTCGATGTAGTAGGCATGTTCCCAGACGTCGAACGTGAGGAGCGGCTTGAGGCCCTTGGTGAGCGGGTTTTGGGCGTTGCCTTCCTGCGTAATCACGAGCTTGCCGCTTGCATCGGCGGAGAGCCAGACCCAGCCGGAACCGAAGAGGCCCGCACCCTTCGCCTGGAATTCTTCCTGGAACTTCTCGAAGGAGCCGAAATCGCGTGCGATGGCTTCCGCGATCTTACCGGTCGGGGCGTTGCCGGACTTCGGGACGGCAAACTGCAAGAAATACATGGAGTGGTTCAGGAACTGGCCCGCGTTGTTGAAAACGCCGCCTTCGGCAGTCTTCACGATGTCTTCGAGGGACTTGCCTTCGAAGGCGCTGCCCGGAAGCGCCGCGTTCAAGTTGTTCAGGTAGGTCTGCAGGTGCTTGCCGTAGTGGAACTCGATGGTTTCGGCGCTGAGGGCCGGGGCCAGGTCCGCCGCTGCATACGGGAGGGCGGGCATTTCAAATTTTCCGTTTTTCTGTTCGGTCATGGTGTCTCCTTTTCGCGGCTACGCCGCGGTGTGAGGTGTAAAATCAATTAAATGCTTGTTTCTATATAGTCTCGTCTAAACGTGCCGTTGCCGAGCAGGATGTCGATGGGCAACTTCTTGAATTCATATTCGTAGGGCGGCTGCTTCCAGGCGAAATCGTTCGGGTACTCGTTGAAGATGTACTGCAAGAGCTTCACCGCCATATCGAAACTGCGGAACTTGTCGCGGTCGAGCACGTGAATCTGCGCTCCCCCGCAAATCTGGCCTGCGCCCTTGTGGAACGTGGGCTGGAAGTAGTTCTCGCGGAAGTACACGCCGGGCAAATTCAATCCGTTCATGTACTTGCAGAGCTTGACAGCATCGATAAACGGTGCGCCGAAAATCTCGAAGGGGCGCGTGGTGCCGCGGCCTTCGCTCACGTTGGTTGCCTCGAACAGACACATGCCGGGGTAAACGATGGCGGTATCGAGCGTGGGCATGTTCGGGCTCGGCAGAATCCACGGGAGCCCTGTCTGGTCGTACCACATTTTCTTGTCGTAGCCTTCCATCTCGAGCACGTAGAGTTCGCACTTGGGGAAGCGCTCTTCCTTGAACTGCACCGCCAGTTCGCCGATGGTCTTCGCGTGGCGCGTGCGGATGCTGTGCAGGCCCACGAAACTCGTGTAGTTCAGGTCCAAGATCGGGCCTTCCTCGTCGATACAGTTGATGGGGTTCGGGCGGTCCACCACGATGACGGGGATTCCGGCCTTCTCGCAGGCCTTCATGCACAGGAAAAGTGTCCAGATAAACGTGTAGTAGCGTGCACCGACATCCTGCAGGTCTACGAGCATCATGTCCACGTGGCTGAGCATTTCGGGGGTGGGTTCACGGTGTTCGCCGTACAGGCTATAGACGGGAATTCCCAGTTCGGGGTCGGTGTAGCCTTCCCACTCGATCATGTTGTCCTGGGTGTGGCCCTTGATGCCGTGCTGCGGGCCAAAAAGCGCAGAAAGCTTGAAGAGCTTGCCGTCGTATTCCTTGAGGAGGTCGAGGGTATAGTGCAGGTCCGGGAGGACGGATGCCGGGTGAAGGACCGCGCCGAGGCGCTTGCCTTTAAGATTTTCGGGGAAGACTTTTTCAAAACGTGAAAGTGCAAGTGAAACCATAATACCCAAATAATATAAAAAAAGGGGGGGGCGGCGAACCCCTTTGTTGCGGGTGACAAACATTTTTGCAAAAAAAGCACCTTTTTGAAAAAATGTCAGTAAAGTGACATTTTAGTTTTGTATCTTTGTTGCCGTAACAAAACAAGGACTAATTATGGCTTATTTAAACAAAGTGATGCTCATTGGCAATATTGGTAAGGACCCCGAAGTTCGCATGAGCCAGACCGGTGGACGCAAGCGCGTCTCCTTCTCCCTCGCAACAAGCCGCCGCTACCGCGACAACAATGGCGAACAGAAGGAACAGACTGACTGGCACAACATTGTCGGCTGGGGCAAGATTGCCGATATCGTCGAACAGCTCGGCATCCGCAAGGGCATGAGCCTCTACGTGGAAGGTTCCCTCACCAACCGCAGCTGGACCGACCAGAACGGTCAGAAGCGTTACGCTACCGAAGTCAACATGGACACCTTCCAGCTCCTGACCCCGCGTGGCCAGGGCGGCGCTCCCAGCGCAGGCCAGGGTTCCTACAACCAGTCGAACAGCTACGCCCCCGCCCAGAACTCGGCTCCCGTCTACGATGCCCCGATGGATGGTGACGGCGACGACCTGCCGTTCTAATAGTACTGTCCTATGAACCAGGACGTAGCCAATATTGCATTGATGTTCGTGCTCCCGCTCGGGATTACGTTTATAACTATTCTCCAGTCTGCGGCAGCCGAACGCAATACGCATAAGATTGCAGGTGCAATCCTCTCGTTCTTCATCATCGTGATGGATTGCCTGTTCTACTTTACCAAGAATTCCTTCATCAGCTACAATGCCGATGGAGGGCTTCTCCTTGCATTTGCGAGTCTTGCTCTTTTTGGTGTCCTTTATACCATCCGTAGTGAAGACATCCCGGCAAAGGTCGCAAACACCCTGTTTACCGTGTTCATGCTTGCCGCATTCATCGGGATTGCGTACTGGGAAAGGCCTACCCTGCTGGTCGCAAGCGAATACTCGCCTGCCGAGATTGCTGCCCAGAACGCGAAGTACCAGGACTACATCGCCTCGTTCCAGAACGGAGACGGCGGTAAGTGGGTCGAATCGCCCAAGGTTGTCCGTAAGGATGCTGCAAGCCAGGGCGATAACCGGGCTCCGAAGAACCCCCTGTCTGAAGCTTCGTTGGCGCGTCTCGAAAAATACATCGATGAATGCAATAAGGTTATCGAACGCATGAACGCGATTATTGCAAACATCGAAGATTTCGACCTGCTCCCTGCAAACATCGACGAATCGGCTCGTGAGGCGAAGAGTCAGCAGGCGCTTGCCATTAACAACAAGGCGACGGCGCTCAACAAGAAGACCCTCGGGCTTTTCCACCCGCATGAATCGAGCGAGGCCCATTCCGAAATTATACAGGCGACAGAGAGCCTTAGACTGGCAGCATACTCGCTTTATACATACACGCTGCAGGAGGATGCAGGCGAACAGGTCAAGCAGTACTCGCAGTGCAGAAGCCAGATTGCCCAGGCCAAGAACTTCCTGGCTCGTTTCTGGAACGATATCGAAAATTTGAAAACAAACTATCAACCTCAACAAGAAGCAAATTAAAGGTTAAACTATGATTCGCAACGTAGCCATCATGGGTGCCACTGGCGCCGTAGGCCAAGAAATCCTCTCCATCCTCGAAGAGCGCAATTTCCCGCTGCAGAGCCTGAAGCTCCTCGCCTCCGAACGTAGCGCTGGCAAGGAATTCAAGTTCAAGGGCGAAACGCTCAAGTGCGAAGTCCTGAACAAGGATTCCTTCAAGGGTATCGACCTGGTGCTCAGCTCCGCCGGTGCCGCGATTTCCCAGGAATTCGCCCCCATCGCCGTCGAGAACGGCGCCGTGGTCGTCGACAACACGAGCTTCTTCCGCATGGACCCGAAGGTCCCGCTGGTCGTTCCGGAAGTGAACCCCGAAGACATCAAGCTCTACAAGGCTGAAAACGGCGGCAAGGGCATTATCGCCAACCCGAACTGCACGACCATCATGATGGTCGTGGTGCTCAACCCCATCGAGAAGATTTCTCACATCAAGAAGATTCACATTTCTTCTTACCAGAGCGCGAGCGGCGCAGGTGCCATCGCCATGGAAGAACTCAAGCAGCAGTACAAGGACATCATCGAGACGGGTACCACCACGCACATCGCGAAGTTCCCGTTCCAGCTCGCGTACAACGTGATTCCGCAGATCGACAAGATGACGGAAAACGACTACACGAAGGAAGAAATGAAAATGTTCAACGAAACGCGCAAGATCATGCACTCCGACGTCCGTACGAGCGCTACCTGCGTGCGCGTGAGTTCTCTCCGTTCCCACTCTGAATCCGTGTGGTTCGAAACGGAACGTCCGGTTTCTGTCGAAGAAATCCGTAACGCCCTCAAGAACGCCCCGGGCGTGACCCTCAAGGACGACCCGCAGAACTACGTCTATCCCATGCCGCTCGAAAGTGCCGGCAAGGACAACGTGTTCGTTGGCCGTATCCGCAAGGACCTCGCCGACGACAACAGCAACACGCTGTGGCTCACCGGTGACCAGATCCGCAAGGGCGCTGCCTTGAACGCTGTTCAAATCGGTGAGATACTTGCTAAGGGTGTGTAATTAAAGATGTCATCCCCGCGAAGGCGGGCGGACAGCACTTAGCACTTTAGCGCTTAGTGCGCATGGCCACCAAGGTGGGGATCTTCTATTACAAGCATCAAAAAGCCGTCCCGCAAAGGACGGCTTTTTAAATACCTAATTTGCATCATCAGTCACGCACACAGCGGATTGGGTAGCACCTTTGTTTTATATACCGCATGTCTCTTAGAATATAGAGCGTATCTGGTGCTGTGCTGAAGTCATGCGCATACATTTCATATACGGCAGTATCCAATTTTAATTCAACCCTCTTTGCAAAATAAACACTTTCAGCAATTGAATCCAACTGTATATAGCCTGTGGGCAGCAGGTTTAATCCAGTTTCATTTGTACCAGAATAATTTGTATTCCTATTAAATCCACTTGAATCCAAAGACCAGAACTGCGTAGATTGCCAACCGGACGTCGAGGGGTAAATTCTGCTTAAATTGTCCATGTCCGATTCTTTGGGAAGGCGCCATCCTTCGGGGCAGATGTCATCGGTATGCGCATCACAATAGAACCGTCCAAAGACATTGCAGGAATCCCCTTGCACTATGATTTCAGACGATTCCTCATACGCGCAAAAACTGGAATCCGCCACAAATCTCAGGTTGTCCACCATCCATTCAGTATTACCGACGGACACTGTGCGGTAGGCATTGCCATCCCTTGAATCAACAACTTCTCCATAACGTTGGACATGCTTATCCTTGATGCAGCGAACATCACCATTTTTCAGCGAATAGCCTGTAACACGGCCAAACAAGTACGGAAGGGTGTCGTTGCGGCCGCGATAGCCATAGTATCTAATGGATGACAAGAAAAAGTCATAAGATCCCGTATCGGGATAAAGATAGTGGTCAATTTCAAATTCCGACGAGAACATATCCTGCAGAGAGGCCCTCATCAGGTCCTTTTCATGTAAAGACGGAATATGCCAGCCGGAGGGACACAGCCCTTGCACCAGGTACGACGTATAGTCCCCTTGCAGCGCGACCTCATACCTGTACAGGCATCTCGTAGAATCTTCATTACACCTAGGTTTTAGTAAAGTGTCAGGATTGCTCGGATCCGGGCCCGTGTAGCGTAAGGGCTCGGCCATGAGTGTAAAATCCCCCACTTCTTCCGTCCGATAAGTTTTTCCATCACGTTCATCGGTCATCGAACCGTACTTGATCGGCACATCGTCCGGTTCGAACTCCTTGACACAACGGGTGTAGCACAAATCATACTTTGAAAAACTCGTAAAGCTGGCCGAATCTCTCTGATTAAATACAACACAGATTGTCGCATATCCCGTCGAAGTCGAAGACGTCCTTATCTTTGTTGTCGTTCCCAAACCGACAAAATTATCTTCATAGTAATCTCCATAACCATGATGAGAACGGTACCCTGCAGGCAGAACCGCAAATCCATATTTGTCCACGCCGTTCGAATCGCCGCTCCACCCGGTCTTTGATTTCAAATAGTAGCCCGCGCTGTCGATTCCGCCAATGGACTCGAACATGCTTCTCCATTCTTTTTCGGAAGGCACGTACCACCCGTCCGGACATGACGAATTAAACGAGCCGTATTTTTTGCAATTCGATTTATCTTCGTCGTAACACAGGCCGTCGTTGTTAATGTTCTCCGCCATCCAGATTTTACCATCCAGCTTGACAGTCTTATACGTGTGACCCGTGCGAAGGTCAGTCATCGTATTGTCGTCCCTGTTGTATACCCCGTTTACGCCAGAAGAGGACGATGTCGCCTTTTGCGAGGAACTGGATTTTGCCGAAGAACTTGAGTTCGTCTTTGAAGAGGACGAGTCGTCCTTCGCAGAAGATTTTCGACCTTCGTATCCTTCAGGCTTCTCCTGGAAGGATTCGTCGTCGGAGTCCGTCAGGTCACAGCCGACAGAAAACATGCTGGACGCCATCAATGACGCCAGCAGACACCCTAAAGCCCATCTTTTGTTCATTCTCACACTCCCAGCTGGTCGGGATTCAGGCACTTGAGTTCGTCAACCACGAACAGGCCGTCCTTACGGATGAGCTTGTCGTCGAACCAGATTTCGCCGCCGCCGTATTCCGGGCGCATGATGAGCACCAGGTCCCAGTGGATGGCGGAATTGTTGCCGTTCGGGGCATCTTCGTAACACATGCCCGGCGTAAAGTGGATGGAGCCGGCAATCTTCTCGTCGAAGAGGATGTCGCACATCGGCGCGTTCACGAACGGGTTGAAACCGATGGCGAACTCGCCCACGTAGCGTGCGCCCTCGTCGGTATCGAGGATGGCGTTGAGCTGCGCGTTGTCACCTGTTTCGCAGGTGGCTTCGACAATCTTGCCCTGCTTGAACACAAGGCGGATGTTGCTGAACTGCTTGCCTTCGTAGAGCGTGGGGGTATTGTAGTGGATAACGCCCTCGATGCTCCCCTGCACCGGCGCCGTATAGACTTCGCCGTCGGGGATGTTCATGTTGCCGCAGCACGGCACCGCAGGGATTCCCTTAATGCTGAACGTGATGTCGGTATCCTTGGCGACAAGGCGCACCTTGTCCGTCTTGTTCATGAGGTCGATAAGGCTCTGTGCCGCCTTGCCCATCTTGGGATAATCAGCCAGACAAGCCTTGAAATAGAAGTCTTCGAACGCCTCGGTACTCATCTTAGCGCCCTGCGCCATGGAGGCGTTCGGCCAGCGGAGTACGCACCAGCGCGTCTTGTTCACGCGGTAATCGAGCGTTTCCTTAGTCATCTTGCGGTACATGAGCATCTTCTCGTCGCTCACGTCGCAGTTTTCCATGAAGTTGTCGGCCCCGCGGATGGCGATGTAGGCCTGCATCTTCTTCATTTCGGCAAGCGCAAGTTCCGCATCGAGCTTCATCTGCGCTTCGCTTGCAGAAAGGAGCATCTGGCGGCGCACGCGGCTCTTGGAATTGCGCACAAAGGCGTTTCCGCCCGCCTTCTCGACAGCCTTGATGAGTTCGGTAGAGACTTCGTCGGGGGTGTCTGTCGTTTCGATGAGGATGTTTTCGCCCGGCTTGAGGGCAATGGAATTGTTGATGAGATTTTCGGCAAGTTTTGTAATACGCGGATCTGTCATTTTTTCTCCATTTTATATGCGGAAATATAGAAAACCTTTATGTACCTTGTGTAAATTTTTGTTTAATCTTTTCTGTGAGGGCCATGGCGCTTATTTTGTGTACTTTTTCGGGAAAAAGTCGTTCTTCCACGCTCAATCTTTATATTTTTCACTGTGGATTTTTGCGCCACGGGTGTGCGCCACATGCCCGGGGTGTACATGATCAGATTTTTTCGAAAAAACCTAAAAATTGGAGACACACATGGCAAAAAAGATGATTGCGTGTGATGGTAACGAGGCCACCGCTAGCGTAGCATTTGCTGTTAGCGAAGTTGCGGCTATCTACCCGATTACACCGTCTAGTCCTATGGCTGAGCACGCCGACAACTGGAGTGCTGCAGGCAAGAAGAATATTTGGGGACAGGTTCCCCGCGTGTTTGAAATGCAGTCCGAAGGTGGCGCTGCCGGTACCGTTCACGGTGCTCTGCAGGCCGGTGCCCTCACCACGACCTTCACCGCATCCCAGGGTCTTCTCTTGATGATCCCGAACATGTACAAGATTGCGGGCGAACTGACCCCCACGGTCTTCCATGTGACTGCCCGTGCCCTTGCCATGCAGGGCCTTTCTATTTTCGGTGACCATTCCGACGTGATGGCCTGCCGCCAGACCGGCTTTGCCATGCTCGCCTCCAGCTGCGTGCAGGAATGCCAGGACCTCGCTCTCGTGGCCCATGCTTCTACGCTCGAAAGCCGCGTGCCCTTCATGCATTTCTTCGACGGTTTCCGTACCTCTCACGAAGTGATGAAGATCGAAGCTCTCGAAGACGGCGTTATCCGTAACGTCATCGACGAAAAGTACGTGAAGGCTTGCCGTGAACGCTGCCTCACTCCGGACCGCCCGACCATGCGCGGTACCGCACAGAACCCGGACGTTTACTTCCAGGGCCGCGAAACGGTGAACCCGTTCTACGCCAAGGTTCCGGAAATTGTCCAGAAGTACATGGACAAGGTCGCGAGCTACACCGGCCGTCAGTACCACATTGTCGATTACGTCGGTGCACCCGACGCCGACCGCGTGATCATTTCCATGGGTTCTTCGACCTGCACCATCGGTGACACCGTCAAGTACCTCAACTCCAAGGGCGAAAAGGTCGGTCTCGTGAACATCCGCCTGTACCGCCCGTTCCCGATGGAAGCCGTCGTTGCCGCTCTCCCGAAGACTGTCAAGAAGATTGCCGTCCTCGACCGCTGCAAGGAACCGGGTTCCGCTGGCGAACCGCTCTTCCAGGACGCCCTGACCGCAATCAGCGAAGCCGTGATGGCTGGCAAGATGGCCATGCCGAAGATGATCGGTGGCCGCTACGGTCTTTCCTCCAAGGAATTCACGCCGGCTATGGTCAAGGCCATTTATGACGAACTTGCCAAGGCCGACCCGAAGGCACGCTTCACCGTCGGTATCAACGACGACGTGTGCCACACAAGCCTCACCATCGACCCGAACTTCAAGCTGGAAAGCGACTTCTTCCAGGCTATGTTCTTCGGTCTGGGTTCCGACGGTACCGTGGGTGCCAACAAGAACTCCATCAAGATTATCGGTAACGAAACCGACAACTACGCACAGGGCTACTTCGTTTACGACTCCAAGAAGTCCGGCTCCATGACCACCTCTCACCTCCGTTTCGGTAAGAGCATCATCGACGCCCCGTACCTGATTGGCGAAAACGAAGCCGACTTCGTGGCATGCCACCACACTCCGCACCTGGAATCCGTGAACATGCTGAAGTACGCGAAGGATGGCGCTACCTTCCTCGTGAATACCCCGCACTCCGCCGACACCGTGTGGGATACCTTCCCGCGTCCGGTGCAGGAAGAAATCATCAAGAAGCACCTCAAGGTGTACGTGATCGACGCCTACGCCGTTGCCGCTAAGACCGGCATGGGCCGCCGCATCAACACCGTGATGCAGACCTGCTTCTTCAGCAAGCTCGGTAACGTGCTCGATGCCGAAACCGCCATCAAGTACATCAAGAAGTACGCCGAAAAGACCTACGCCAAGAAGGGTCAGGAAGTGGTCCAGAAGAACTGGGACGCTATCGACGCCTCTCTTGCTAACCTGTTCGAAGTCAAGGTTCCGTCTGCTGTCACCAGCACCAAGGAATTCCGCGCTCCGATCCACGGCGACGCTCCGAAGTTCGTGAACGAAGTCACCGCAGAAATCATCAAGGGCAACGGCGAACTCCTCCCCGTCTCCAAGATGCCTTGCGACGGCGTGTTCCCGACCGCTACCACCAAGTACGAAAAGCGCGACCTCGCCCTCAACATCCCGTCCTGGAATCCGGACGCTTGCGTGCAGTGCGGCAAGTGCGCCATGGTCTGCCCGCATGCAGCCATCCGCGTGAAGGTCGTTGACGAATCCGCCGTGAAGAACGCCCCGGAAGGCTTCAAGTACACCCCGGCCAAGGGCTTCAAGCTCGAAGGTTCCGACAAGCCGGTGTTCGCGATTTCCGTGTCCAGCTACGACTGTACGGGTTGCGGCGTCTGTACGCAGGCCTGTATCGGTAAGGACAAGACCGACGAAACCAAGAAGGCCATCAACATGGTGCCGCAGGAACCCATCAAGGTTCAGGAAGGCAAGTGCTGGGACTTCTTCGTCGACCTCCCGGAATTCGACCGTACCAAGGTCAACAAGAACCTCGTCAAGCAGGCCATGCTCCTCGAACCTCTGTTCGAATTCTCCGGCTCCTGCGCAGGCTGCGGCGAAACCGCTTACGTGCGTCTCGTTTCTCAGCTGTTCGGTGACCGCATGATTGTCGCCAACGCTACGGGTTGCTCCTCCATTTACGGCGGTAACCTCCCGACCACTCCGTGGGCAAAGAACAAGGAAGGCCGCGGTCCGGCTTGGGCCAACAGCCTCTTCGAAGACAACGCAGAATTCGGTCTCGGTATGCGCCTCGCTATCACGAAGCATGCCAAGCAGGCTCTCAGCCTCCTCGAAGCCGTGAACGTTCCTGCCGAACTCAAGGAAAAGCTCACGACCCAGGAGCAGAATGACGAAGCCGGCATCAAGGCCCAGCGTGAAAACGTCGCCGCCCTGAAGGCAGCCCTCGCCGGTGCTACCGACGAAGCTTCTGTAAGCCTCCGCGACGAATTCGCCGACTACCTCGTGAAGAAGTCCGTCTGGATCTTCGGTGGTGACGGTTGGGCATACGACATCGGTTACGGTGGTCTCGACCACGTGATGGCAACCGGCGAAAACGTGAACATCTGCGTCCTCGATACCGAAGTGTACTCCAACACCGGTGGACAGGCTTCCAAGGCCACGAACCGTGGCGCCGTCGCCCTCTTCGCTGCCGCTGGTAAGCGCGCCGGCAAGAAGGACCTCGGCCTCATCGCCATGAGCTACAAGAACGTTTACGTGGGCCGTATCGCCCTCGGTGCAAACGACGCTCAGGCCCTGAAGGTTCTTCAGGAAGCAGAAGCACACAACGGTCCGTCGCTGATCATCTGCTACTGCCCCTGCATCAACCACGGTTTCGATCTCAACAGCCAGCTTCAGCACCAGAAGATGGCCGTGGATTCCGGTTACTGGACTCTGCTCCGTTACAACCCGGCTCTCGCCGCCGAAGGAAAAGCCCCGCTTATCCTCGACTCCAAGAAGCCGACGATCCCGGTTGCAGAATACATCTACACCGAAAACCGCTACAAGCAGCTCACCCGTAACAATCCGGAAGTGGCCAAGAAGCTCGCCGACGACCTCCAGAAGGAAGTGGACGCCCGCTACGCATTCTATGATGCCATGTCTAAGGATACGGAAGGGTTGATCAGCCTGTAATCGGAAGTGTCATCCTGAGCGGAACGCCGCAAGGCGTGAAGTCGAAGGATCTCACACAAAAGACGAGTGATGAACAATCACCCGTCTTTTTTTGTGATGCCAACCGATTACAAGCAGTCTTTTATCTAAATCCGAAATGACCTGGGCGTTCCCCGGCCCGGCCCATCTAGACAATTTCCCAAATTTTATATATTTTTATTTTTGGGAAATAGAAATTCGGGAGCCGACAAATGAAACTGATTGAAAGAACAGAGTATTTGGACACATTGAAAAATGTCAGGGGTACACCCGACATCAAGGTGATAACCGGAATCCGTCGTTCCGGCAAATCAAAATTATTAGAATCCTTTGCAGAATGGATTGCAAAAAATGATAAAAAGGCAAACATCATCAAGATCAACTTCAACTTGACGAAGTTTGAAAAAATACAGAACTATTCCGCACTCGAAGAATATGCAGAACAGGCGTACAAGCCTAAAAAGACAAACTATCTGTTCATCGACGAAGTTCAACTTTGCAACTCGTTCGAAAAGGCATTGAACAGCCTTCACGCCACGGAAAAATTCGACATCTATGTAACCGGCTCAAATGCATTCCTGCTTAGTAGCGATCTGGCAACGCTCTTTACGGGTAGAACTTTTGAGATACCCGTCTTCCCGTTTTCGTTTGCGGAATACACAAAATACTACAAGCCGAAAAAAATGGAAGACTCGTTCGAATCCTACCTTAAAGAAGGGGGGATGGCGGGTTCCTTCTTATACAAGACTGAAAGCGAAAAGTTCCGTTACGTGAACGAAGATGTTTTCAACACGTTGGTTATCCGCGACATCGTCAAAAAATACAAGATTCGGAACAAGGTCTTTCTTGAAAAACTGATTGACTTTTTGATGGACAATGTCGGCAACATCACCTCCATCCGAAATGTCGCCAAGACAATCAGCACCACAGGCGACAAGACGAACCATAAAACCATAGGTTCTTACATCGATTATTTATGCAAGGCATTCGCCTTCTACAAAATCCGAAGATTCGACATTCGCGGAAAAAGATACTTGACCACGGAAGACAAATACTACTTGAGCGACCATTCGTTCCGCTACGCAAGACTCGGGACCCGCAACATGGACTACGGCCACGTGTACGAAAACATGGTTGCCATGGAATTACTTCGAAGGGGTTACCAACTTTACGTCGGAGTCCTATACAAGAAAGAAATCGACTTTGTAGCAATGAAACATGACGAAAAGCTGTATATCCAGGTATCGGACAACATCTCGGACAAGAAGACTTTTGAAAGGGAAACGGCCCCGCTGCTCGGAATAAAAGACGCATACCCCAAAATGCTCATCGCGAGAACAAACCACGAAACGACCCAGTACGAAGGAATCAGAATCGTCGATGTCTCAAGATGGCTTCTTGGCATGGATTAGCCCCCAACGGATTAAGCCCTTCCTTGGGCGTTCCCCGTCCCGCGGGGCCGGGGCGGGTGCTGCTCGCCTCTCGTCACCCCGGACCTGATCCGGGGTCGGCTCATCGAGCCTTGCCGCTCTGTCACCCTGGACCCTGGAGCGAAGCGATAGGGGATAGGGTCCACGGCAAGTCTCGCCACCGCACGGCGGTGCGACGCCCCCTAACGCAGAAGCAATGTGAAATGTGAAGTGTGAAGTGTGGGGTGTGGAATGATTATTCGACGGCAGCCATGAGTAGGCGCGGTTCAAGGGGTTCAATATTGAAATTTCTCTGCGAGTTTTTTTTGAAAGCTTTCTTAGACATGTTGATTATCTTGGATTTTTGTTATTGATGTAAAAATTTATTTCAACTTAATGCAGCGGACGGAATGAGCATGAAATTTTGAACTTCTTGAAGCCCCCGAGCCATCAGTATAACGCGATATAACTTGATCAAGGGCCTGAACCTTATCTTGGAAAACAGATTCCGAGGGATAAAACATGTAAAACGCTGAATCTAAATCCGCGAAACCTCTTTGATTAAAATAAGCACCCGCCCCAGTAAGAGATAGTCCGCTTTCATTGTTTCCTGTAAAATTATATTCAGAACGCAAGCCATGGACCCCATATTCCGTACTGCTTCGGGCAACTTCAAAATCATGCCGCGTCATCAAACGCCAGCCTTTTGGGCAAATTCCCTGGTGGTTTGGCTGTATAAGGTCGGCGCAACTCTTGGTATTGCAACTATCGTTGAAACCCATCATCTCCGCCCACTGGTAAAGGCCGCCGTAACGGTCGCACTTGGTGGTGTCGTCGTTGTAGCAGTAGCGTTCGATTTTCGTGTCGTCGGTCATGTTTTCGCCAGCCTTCAAGGTGACATCGGCGATATTCAAGTTCTGTGCCATAACGTCTATGGTATCCTTGACACCATCTTCATCTTTGCCCATGATTGTCAGGTAATAATAGACACGGCCATTGCGCGAGTCAGTAAATGTCTTGTAGCGCTCTTCCTCAAACTTTTTCAAAGGCAGAGTTTGGTCGAACGGTTCATAGGGCCCAGAACTGGAACTTTCCGTAGGCACATAAAGCACATATCGTCCATCCACACACAAATATATTTTTCCCGTATTTCCATCTGAAAGTATGCCTTCACAGGGCAACCCAACATAGTCGGTTATTTCACTCGAAGACGAACTCACCGACGAACTGGACTTACCCTTGTTACTACTAGAAGAATCATCTGTCTTTACGGAACTTGAACTCTTGGAGTCAGATGAATTCTTTGTTTCTTTCGCGGAACTGCTCGATACATCGGCAGGATCTGAATCCTTGACACTACTCGAAGACTTGTCTTTTTCCGTATTTTCGTTACTAGACCCATTCGACTCCGCTGACGCTCCGCTCAGGGTGACACT